>JAKFFK010000287.1:0-41894 GCA_036675285.1 Paucimonas sp.
TGTCGGAGTCATTGAACATGATTTATGAACTGTATTACTGGCCGACGATCCAGGGGCGTGGCGAATTCATCCGCCTCGCGCTGGAAGAAGCCGGCGCTGATTACCTGGATATGGCACGTCTGCCGGCACGCCAGGGTGGGGTGGCTGCCATGCTGCGCCTGATGGATGCGACCACCGTGAACACGCCGCCGTTTGCGCCGCCGTTTTTAAAAGCCGGCGAGCAGCTGATTGGCCAGACTGCCAATATCCTGCTGTATCTGGGTGCGCGACTCGGCCTGGCGCCGAAAGCCGATGCCGGTCGGTTGTGGGCGCATCAACTGCAATTGACCGTCAGCGACCTGATCAACGAAGTGCACGATACCCATCATCCGGTTGCGGTCAGTCTGTATTACGAAGACCAGAAGAAAGAAGCGAAAAAGCGCGCGGCCGACTTCACTGGAACCCGGCTGCCGAAATTCCTGGATTACTTTGAGCAGGTGCTGGCAAATAATCCGCGCCGCGGCGGCTTCATGGCCGGTGGCCGCTTATCCTATGTGGACTTGTCGATGTTTCAGGTAATCGAAGGCTTGCGCTATGCATTTCCGAACGCGATGGGCAGGCTGGAACCGGGCTGTCCGCGTTTGGTGGATCTGCACGACCGGGTGCAGCAGCGCGCGCGCATTGCCGTCTATCTTGCTTCAGGGCGGCGTCTGCCATTTTCCGAAGAAGGTATTTTCCGGCACTACCGCGAGCTTGACGGCTAGCGCCGCGCAAGACCCGCTGCGGGTTTGCAAGCCAAAGCGCATGGCGATGCGATTAATGGGCTGATTAAATTTGCGTTTCCGGTGAGTCCAGGCAAAGGGCAATGCAGGGCGCCAGGCGCAGCAGCAGGATGCCGTAATTGATGCACAGGCTCCACAACAAGAGGTGTTTCTTTCATTGGGTTTTGCGGACTGCTCGGCTGACAGCGGCCATAAAAGCGCCGGCGCCTCAGTCTTGCTGGCGTATCTTGCGCCACAGCGTAGTACGGCTGATGCCCAGATGCTTGGCTGCCGCTTCCCGGTTGCCGCCAAAACGCGCCAGCACCTGGGCAATGGTTTCCTGGGCCGGTGCCGACCCCGGTGCCATTGCCAGCGGCCTGGTGCCGGGTGCGGCGCGTTTCAACAATTCCGGCGCAACGCTGAGCACGAAGCTGGACGTCATTGCCTGCAGCGGTTCGGCGGCAAGAAATAGTGCCAGGCGTTCCATCAGATTGCGCAGTTCGCGTACATTGCCGGGCCAGGCATGGCTTGCCAATAGCGGTGCGCAGGCCATTACTTCCGCATGCAGGTTGGCGTGCGGGCGCGTGCCGAGTGACGCCAGCGCATTCTTCAGGCACCACTCGGCCAGCGGCACCAGGTCGTCGAGTCTTGAACGCAAGGGCGGCACCGTCAGGCGCAGCACGCCAAGCCGGTAAAACAGGTCGGCCCGAAAGCGACCATCATGGATGCGAGCATCCAGGTCGCAGTGTGTCGCGCTGACGATGCGCACATCGACCGGAATCGGCCGGGTACCGCCAACCCGGACCACTTCGCGTTCTTCCAGCACCCGCAGCAGCCGGGTTTGCAAGGGCAGCGGCATTTCGCCGATTTCATCGAGAAACAAGGTGCCGCGATTGGCGGCTTCAAACAGTCCGGCGTGGCCGCCGCGACGCGAACCGGTGAAGGCGCCTTCTTCATAGCCGAACAATTCCGATTCGAGCAGCGATTCGGCCACCGCGCCGCAATTGATCGCAACGAATGGCTGCCGCGCGCGCGGACTTTCGCGGTGGATCGCCTGCGCCACCAGTTCTTTGCCGGTACCGGTTTCACCCTGGATCAACACCGTCGCAGGCGATTTGGCAAATAGCGCGATTGACTGGCGCACCGATTGCATGGCAATCGAGTCGCCGCGCAAATCGTTCATGCCGTGTTTGGCGCGCAGCGATTCGGCATGTGGATGCACACGGCCGCGGCTTGATTCCAGTTGCGTGTAGCGGGCGATTTCCAGCGCATCCTCGAATGCCTGACGAATCGTCGCCGCAGAATAGACAAATACGCCAGTCAGCCCGGCTTCTTCGGCCAGGTCGGTGATCAGTCCGGGGCCAACCACTGCCTTGATGCCGGTTGCCTTCAATTCGCTGATCTGGGCGCGCGCATCTTCTTCGGTGGCGTAGGTGCGCTGCTCGATCTTCAGGCCGAAAGTGCTCTGGAATTCTGTCAGCGCCGGCATGGTTTCCTGGTAAGTGACCAGGCCGATCTCGGGCGTGACCTTGCGCGCGCGCGCCAGTGCCTGCATGACGTCGAAGCCGCTGGCTCTGGCGATGACCACCGGCACTGCCGAGATGCGGCTTTTCAAATAGGCAGCATTGGAGCCGCCGGCGATGATCGCATCGCAGCGCTCGGTCGCCATGCGTTCGCGAATATGCTGGACCGCCTCCTCGAAGCCGAGATGGATCGGCTCGATGATGGCGCGCTCGTCGAACTCGACCATGATGTCGCGAAACAGGTCGAACAGCCGGGAAATCGATACGGTCCAGATGACCGGCTTGTCGCTTGCGTCGCGTAAGGGAGGGGGGGCTTTGGCCATGTTTCAATAATTGTTTCAATGTTTCAAATGTAACATAAAATGAAACGTATCTGCCATCCCTGTTTATTTCGATAATCCTGTTACTAATTGAAATAAAAAATTAAGTGTTTGAATTCAATGATTAAAATTGTTTCAATCGGATAAATATTGAGTTTTTACAAGCAGATGGCATGGGGATTGCAATACTCTTGCATGTCGCATTCCGTGCAACACAACCAAAAGGCGAAAACATGAGTCGGCCATCCAGAGGCGCACTGTTCCGTGCGGCAGTCAAGGAAGAATCTCCATTGCAAGTCGTCGGCACCATCACCGCATACACCGCCCGCATGGCGGAAAAAACCGGTTTTCGGGCTGTCTATCTGTCTGGCGGCGGGGTTGCTGCCAATTCGCTCGGCATGCCCGACCTCGGCATCAGCACCATGGAAGACGTGCTGACCGATGCCCAGCGCATCACCGAAGTGTGCGGCCTGCCGCTGATGGTCGATATCGATACCGGCTGGGGCGGCGCCTTCAATATCGCGCGCACCATCCGCCACATGATCCGCGCCGATGTGGCAGCGGTGCACATGGAAGACCAGGTCTCGACCAAACGCTGCGGCCACCGTCCGGGCAAGGAAGTCGTCTCCAAGGAAGAAATGGTCGACCGCATCAAGGCCGCCGTCGATGCGCGCAGCGACGATGGTTTCGTGATCATGGCGCGCACCGATGCGCTGGCCGTCGAAGGCTTGAATGCGGCGATCGACCGCGCCTGCGCGTATGTCGAAGCCGGCGCCGACATGATTTTCCCGGAAGCCATCACCCAGTTGGAGATGTACAAGCAGGTGCGCGAAGCGGTCAAGGTGCCGATCCTGGCCAACCTGACCGAATTTGGTTCCACCCCTTTATATACGCTGGATGAACTGCGTTCGGCCAATGTCGATATCGCACTGTATTGCTGCGGCGCCTACCGCGCGATGAATGCGGCAGCGCTGAATTTCTATAAAACCTTGCGCACCGAAGGCACCCAAAAGAATGTCGTGCCGACCATGCAAAGCCGCATGGACTTATATGACTACCTCGGTTACCACAGCTACGAGCAAAAGCTCGATGAATTGTTTTCACAAGGTAAATCCAAGTAATCCATTTTTAATAGTGTTGAGGACAGAGTACCGCTGCGCTTAACTCTGTCCCGCAATTAATTTAATTCCTTTAAAAACTCAGGAGAAGACAATGAGCGAGCAACAAGCAGCTGGTTTCAAACCGAAAAAATCCGTCGCGCTATCCGGTGTGACTGCCGGTAATACCGCGTTGTGCACCGTCGGCAAGACCGGCAATGACCTGCATTACCGCGGCTATGACATCCTGGATGTGGCCGATGCCTGTGAATTCGAGGAAATCGCTCATCTGCTGGTGCATGGCAAGCTGCCCAATGCAGCCGAACTGAAAGCCTACAAAACCAAGTTGAAAGCCCTGCGCGGCCTGCCGGCCAATGTCAAGGCAGTGCTGGAAGCACTGCCGGCCTCGAGCCACCCGATGGATGTGATGCGCAGCGGCGTCTCTGCACTTGGCTGCGTGCTGCCGGAAAAGGATGACCACAATACGCCGGGCGCGCGCGATATCGCCGACCGCCTGATGGCGTCGCTGGGTTCAATGCTTTTGTACTGGTACCACTTCAGCACCAACGGCAAGCGCATCGAAATCGAAACCGATGACGAATCGATCGGCGGCCATTTCCTGCACCTGTTGCACGGCAAGAAGCCTTCCGCACAATGGGAAAAAGCGATGCACACTTCGCTGATTCTGTACGCGGAACATGAGTTCAATGCATCGACCTTCACCGGCCGCGTGATTGCCGGCACAGGATCCGACATGCACTCGGCCATTACCGGCGCCATTGGCGCGCTGCGCGGCCCCAAGCATGGCGGTGCCAATGAAGTCGCGTTTGAAATCCAGAAGCGCTACGACAATCCGGATGAAGCCGAAGCCGACATCAAGAAGCGCGTCGAAAACAAGGAGGTTGTGATTGGTTTTGGCCATCCGGTGTACACCATTTCCGACCCGCGCAACAAGGTCATTAAGGAAGTCGCGCGCAACCTGTCGGCCGAAGCTGGCTCGATGAAGATGTTCGACATTGCCGAGCGTCTGGAAACCGTGATGTGGGATATCAAGAAGATGTTCCCGAACCTGGACTGGTTCTCGGCCGTGTCTTACCACATGATGGGCGTGCCGACGGCGATGTTTACGCCACTGTTCGTGATTGCCCGCACTTCCGGCTGGGCCGCGCACATCATCGAGCAGCGCATCGACAACAAGATCATCCGCCCGAGCGCCAACTATGTCGGCCCGGAAGATCTGAAATTCGTGCCGATCAAGGACCGCAAGTAAAAACGTCGGCATCCGGCTACTGCGCAACCCATGGGCAGATCTGCGATGCTCACCGTACATCAGGTACGGTTGCGCTTCTCGAACTGCCCCTGGGCTGCTCGTTACGCCGGCTGTTCGACGTTCCAAAGCTGTCATGCAAGCATGACAGCTTTGGCTATCCAATCATTGTTTCATTTCTGGACTGAGCCATGAACACCGCCTATCGCAAAAACCTGCCCGGCACGACCCTTGACTATTTCGACGCGCGCGCCGCAGTGGACACGATTTCCCCTGGCGCCTTTGACAAGCTGCCATACACTTCGCGCGTGCATGCCGAGAACTTGGTGCGCCGTTGCGACCCGGCCACGCTGACCGATTCGCTCAAGCAACTGATCGAGCGCAAGCGCGATCTCGACTTTCCATGGTTCCCGGCCCGTGTGGTCTGCCATGACATCCTCGGCCAGACCGCGTTAGTCGACCTGGCTGGGTTGCGTGACGCGATTGCCGAGCAGGGCGGCGACCCGGCCAAGGTTAATCCGGTGGTGCCGGTGCAGTTGATCGTCGACCATTCACTGGCTGTCGAGTGCGGCGGCTTTGATCCGGACGCATTTACCAAGAACCGCGCCATTGAAGACCGTCGCAACGAAGACCGCTTCCACTTTATCGACTGGACCAAGAAGGCATTCAAGAATGTCGAAGTGATCCCGCCTGGGAACGGCATCATGCATCAGATTAACCTGGAGCGGATGAGCCCGGTGGTGCACGCACAAAACGGTGTGGCTTTTCCCGATACGCTGGTCGGCACCGACAGCCACACTCCGCACGTCGACGCGCTTGGCGTGATCGCCATCGGTGTCGGCGGCCTGGAAGCCGAGAGCGTGATGCTGGGCCGCGCGTCCTGGATGCGCCTGCCGGTGATCGTCGGCGTGGAACTGGCCGGCCGTCCGCAGCCGGGCATCACCGCAACCGACGTCGTGCTGGCCTTGACCGAGTTCCTGCGCAAGTCCAAGGTGGTCGGCGCCTATCTCGAATTCTATGGCGAGGGCGCTGCCGCCTTGACGCTGGGCGACCGCGCAACCATTTCCAACATGGCGCCGGAATACGGCGCCACCGCGGCGATGTTTTCGATCGACCAGCAAACCATCGCCTACCTCAAACTCACCGGCCGCGCCGACGAGCAAGTCAGGCTGGTGGAAACCTACGCCAAGGAAGCCGGCCTGTGGTCGGATACATTGAAGAATGCTGAATACGAGCGCGTGCTCCAGTTCGACCTCTCCACCGTGGTGCGCAACATGGCCGGTCCTTCCAACCCGCATGCGCGGGTGGCGACGGCTGACCTGGCGGCCAGGGGCATCGCCGGCAAGTGGGAAGAGGTGCCTGGTGAAATGCCGGACGGCGCCGTGATCATCGCAGCAATTACCAGCTGCACCAATACCAGCAACCCGCGCAACGTCATCGCTGCGGCGCTGATTGCGCGCAATGCCAACCGGCTGGGCCTGACCCGTAAGCCGTGGGTGAAAAGCTCGCTGGCGCCAGGATCGAAGGCGGTTGAACTGTACCTGGAAGAAGCCGGCCTGCTGCCTGAGTTGGAAAAGCTTGGATTTGGCATCGTCGCTTTCGCCTGCACCACCTGCAACGGCATGTCCGGCGCGCTGGATCCGGTGATTCAGCAGGAAATCATCGACCGCGACCTGTATGCCACGGCGGTTCTTTCCGGTAACCGCAACTTCGACGGCCGCATTCACCCGTATGCCAAACAGGCTTTCCTGGCTTCGCCGCCTTTGGTGGTGGCCTATGCCATTGCCGGCACCATCCGTTTCGATATCGAAAAAGATGTGCTGGCCGTGGTCGATGGCCGCGAAATCCGTCTGAAGGATATCTGGCCGAGCGATGAAGAGATCGATGCCATCGTTAAGTCCAGCGTCAAGCCTGAACAGTTCCGCAAGGTCTACGAACCGATGTTTGCCATTCAGGCTGATGCCGGCGACAAGGTCGATCCGTTGTACGACTGGCGTGCCCAGTCGACTTATATCCGTCGCCCGCCGTACTGGGAAGGCGCGCTGGCCGGTGAGCGCACGATGCAGGGTATGCGTGCGCTGGCCGTGCTGCCGGACAACATCACCACCGACCACCTGTCGCCATCCAACGCCATCATGCTGGACAGCGCTGCCGGTGCGTATCTCGCGAAAATGGGCTTGCCGGAGGAAGACTTCAATTCCTACGCCACCCACCGCGGCGACCACCTGACGGCGCAGCGCGCAACCTTCGCGAACCCGAAGCTGTTCAATGAAATGGTGCTGGAAAATGGCAAGGTCAAGCAAGGTTCGCTGGCCCGTGTCGAACCGGAAGGCCAGGTCATGCGCATGTGGGAAGCCATCGAGACCTACATGGAGCGCAAGCAGCCGCTGATCATCATCGCCGGCGCAGACTACGGTCAGGGCTCCTCGCGTGACTGGGCCGCCAAGGGCGTGCGCCTGGCTGGCGTGGAAGTGATCGCGGCCGAGGGCTTCGAGCGTATCCACCGCACCAACCTGCTCGGCATGGGTGTGTTGCCGCTGGAGTTCAAGCCGGGCACGAACCGCCTGACCCTGAACATCGACGGCACCGAGACTTACGACGTGATCGGCGCGCGCAAGCCGGGCGCCGACCTCACCCTGGTGATCACCCGCAAGAATGGCGAGCGCGTGGAAGTGCCGATGACCTGCCGTCTTGATACCGCCGAAGAAGTGTCGATCTATGAAGCCGGCGGCGTGCTGCAGCGTTTTGCGCAAGACTTCCTCGCGGCGGCTTCTTCGGCGCAGGTGGCTTGATGCGGCATCTCCTCCTTCAAGGATAGCCGGCAAGGGGGATCAGCGATTCCGGTTGTTGTTTGGCTTAAGCGCCAATGGCAACGCGCTTTGGCACGGAATCGCTGAGCTGATGCCTGAAATATCCAGGCTAGATGCCGAGTTCGCGTAATCGCTCAATTGCCTGCAGCCGGCTATTGACGCCGAGCTTGGCGTAAATGCTCTTCATATGCGAATACACCGTATTGGAAGAAATGAACAAGGCTTGCGCAATTTCCTGGTTCGAGTTGCCTTTGACAATATAGGTGACGACCTGTTTTTCCTTTTTGCTGAACAGGGAGGGTAGTGGGTTTGCGCCAGTTACGCCGTCGTTCACGGGCTCCGAGACGATCCAGCCAAGCAGATTATGCGCATGCGCGGTGTAATCGCTGCCGCGCGCAAGTTTCGTCAGCAGTGCGCTTAGTGCAGCACCATCATTGATAAAAACGCGCACCAGGTTGGTGTTTTCCGCCATTGCCACGCTATGCTGCAATGCTGCCAATGCTTCGCTCATATTCCCTTGTGCCTGCAGCGCCAGCGTTTGCAGAATGCCGATCTCGATCATGATTGCCACGCGCCTGCCATGTTCGGCTGCAGGCCATAATTCCTGCAGCAGTGCCAGCGCCTTGGCGTACTGTTTGGAGACGATGAAAAAACGCGCCAGTACCAGATATTCCGCTTCGCGGCCGACCGCCAATGGCGCGCTCAGCGGCAGTCGGGCGGCATCGATCCACTGCGCCAGCACATCGAGGCGATTCAAGCTCAGCCACAGACGGCCGATTGCCGCTGACAGCGGCGGCGGGTCGACCACGAAGCGTCCCGCATACTGTGACAGCAAGGCTTCGGTCTGGGCATCCAGCGCAGAGTCGACAGCGCCGGCAGCCAGTCTGGTCTGGGCCAGCAGCATGCGTCCCCAGGTGTTGACGTATTGCATGCCTACCGCGGTCATTTCTACGCCGCGCATCAGGTGCTGCTGTGCAGCGTCCAACTCGTTCATCTGATAAGCCAGCTCGCCCATGCCGATATACAGCATGCCGCATGCTGGATAGTCATGCAGCCCGACCAATTGCGCTTCGTGCAGGGCTTTCTGATACACATGCCTGGCGGCGACCAGGTTGCCGCGCAACAGGTGCAGGCGCGCCATTGCAAGCACGGCAGTGATCGGCACCAACGCGTTATGCTTGACCTGGGCGATGCTGGCATGTGGTTCCAGCAGTGGTTGCGCCTGATCCAGGTCGCCGATGACAAAATAGGTCGCTCCCAGATACACCGCCGCTGCCCGGTGCAGCGTGCGTTCCGGGCTGAGCGAGGCGAGCGCCTGGCGCAATTGCGCCATCGAGCCATCGATGTTGCCGTTGTAGGCCAGACGGCAGCCACGCATTAATGCCAGCTGACCGAACATCGCGCGTTCGACGCTGCCCAACGGCGCCTGCTCGAAGCCATCGATGCAACCGGCGACGGCGCGGATATGGCGGTCCATCGCTACCATGTCGTCCATGTAAAAGCTGCCCCATGCGCACATCATCGACAGCGCCGGGCGTTGCTCCAGCAACCCCGGCGGCAGGCTTTGCGCCCAGCGCAAGACGGTGCTGATCTGGCCATGGGAAAACAACTTGTTGCCATGCTTTTCCATCAGATCAGCGGCATTCGCATGGTCGTCGGCCCGGATCGCATAATCGACGGCCTCGGTTGGCAATGCATTTTCATCGCACCAGTGGCTGGCGCGCCGATATAGCAGTCTGATCAATTCCGGCTGCGCGCTGCGCAGACGGCACTGCAACAGGGACGTAAACAAGTGGTGGTAGCGGTACCAGAGGCGCTGCTGATCAAGACCGATGATGAACACGTTGGTGCGTTCCATTTCATCGATCATCATCCGGCTGTCATTGCGCCCGGTGACGGCATCGCACAATGGCGCGCTGAAGCGTTGCAGCACAGAAGTGTGCAGCAAAAAGCTTTGCATTTCTTCGGAGCGGCTGCGCAAGACTTCGTCAAGCAGGAAGTCGGTGATATGCCGGTTATCACCGGCAAAGCTGTCGATGAAGCCGGCCTTGTCCGTTGTGGAATGCATGGAGACCGCCGCCAGCTGCAAGCCGACGATCCAGCCTTCGGTGCGCGCGGTCAGCGTCTCTACCTGTTGTTGCGGCAAGCCGAGCTGCATCACGTCGTTGCAGAATGCTTCGACTTCCTCCAGCGTGAAGCGCAAATCGCTGGCACGGTATTCCAGAAGCTGGCGTTGCCCGCGCAGGCGCGCCAGCGAAAATGGCGGATCGCTGCGGCTGGCAAAGATCAACTGCAGTTGCGGCGGCTGGTTTTCCATCAAGAAAGCGAGCGCCTGGTGCACCGCGGTTTCACTGACCAGATGCAAGTCGTCGAGAATGATACACAAGCGGTCAGGCAGGCTGCACAGCTGGTTGACCAGCGAGCGCATCATGGCGCCGATCGGTGCCAGAGGCTTGTCGCCAAGCATGCCGGTGAAGCTGGCGCCAAAGTCAGGGTACTGGCCCTGGATCGCCGTAATGAAATGCATCAGGAAGCGCAGTGGATCGTTGTCGCCTTCATCCAGTGACAGCCAGGCGACTGGCGTGGATAGCTTCCTGGCCCAGGACGCAATTAATGTGGTCTTGCCATAGCCGGCCGGCGCGCACACCAGAATCAGGCGTGGCGCGTGTTGCGGCTGGATCAGCCGTGCGCGCGGCACCAGTTGTGGTGACGAAGCGGGAATCACCAGCTTGGTAGCAAGAATATGATCGATCGACATTGCTTGCCTGCTCATTAAAAATCATGCACCTTGTTCAATGAAGCGATATTTTTTGGCCGCATGTTATCGACAGGGCACTGCGCAGCATTGCTGCAAGGAAATTTTATTTGTAATGAAGAAAAGAAGAAAATATTCTTGGTTTTTTGCTTTCTTCATCGATGCAATATTAACAATGCTTGTTGAAATTGGCCAATTGATTTCATATAAAATATTTCGAAGAAGCAACATACGTGATTAATTTTTGATATTTATCAAAAATTAATCGTGTGCGGGCTCATGACAAGTTAAATCCTGTCTCATTTTTATGTTTTTCACCATTTTTTCACAGGCCATGGTGATGTATTCAGGCAGTTATCCCATGTAATGTGGCTCCCGCATGCCGCAGCCTGAAATATTTTCTCCGCTTCATCATGACATGCATGCGCTGGGGGATGGCTTCATGAATGGTATTTCCACATCGGTATTTTTCTCTGGAATGGCTTGCAGTTTTGCAGTCGGTTTCGTTCTGGCCTGGCAATTGCAGCCAGCCGACCCAATCCCGCAACAGCTTGCAGCGGATGCGGCACGCAGCGCACCCGTTGCGAACGATGCCACCAGCCTGAGCCAGTTCGGCGCTGTGTGGAGCCAGGCCGGCGCCAATCCGAACATCGCGCCCAAGCCGACGGTCGACGAGTTATGGGCACAGGGCAAGGCGGCGAAAGATTCCCATCAGCTCACCGCGGACCTGCAGGAACAATTGCGCGAAACTGCGCAAGCCGATCCGGCCGCGCTGCGCAATCTGGTTCAACGCTTCGATACTGAACGCGATCCGAAAGCGCGCGAGATGCTGAAAGCAGTGCTGTCGAGCATACAAGCGCCTGAAGTGCTGGCACTGTCAACCCGCCTTGCGGCCAGTGGCGACCCGGCGCAGCGCCAGGAAGGGTTTGCGATGCTCATGCAACTCTCGCCCAATTCGCCCGAGGTGCGCAACCTGGTGAAGCAGACGCTGGCAACCGAACAGTCACCCGCGGTACTCAGCCAGGCGGTTGCCGCCCTCACGCCAACCGTGGTGGCAAGTACTGAAGCAGAAGCAATCGTGGCGCAACTCGATCTGCTGGCGAAGCATGCGGATCCGTCGGTGCGCAGCCAGAGCATCCTGCAACTGGCGCAATGGGACAAGACCGGGCAGGTGGAGGGGCGTCTGTCACAGGCGCTGCATGATCAGGCGCCGCAAGTGCGCAACGCGGCGGTGGCGGCAATCGGCGAGTCGGGGATCCGCTCCGACGGGGTGAAAGCCACGCTGATGGGCATTCTCGGCAATCCCAATGAAAGCACCCAGGTCAAGGACCAGGCGCTGCATACGCTCGAGCGTTTTTCTTTAAGCAAGGAAGAATACGCGCTGTACAGCCGCGAGCGTGCCGAAGCCGACAAGCGCTTCAAGCAGTAGCTCACTGAGATATCGATGCCATCCCTGCGCGTCAGGGCAGGGCCGGTTTGCGCCAACGTTTTATTGTTGTTACCCGTAGTACCCCGTTATTCAGTTCAACACCAAGGAGGCAGTAAATGAAGAAAATAAAAACCGTCACAACCCTGATGGCATTTGCCATGCTGGGCGCCGTGGCCAGCCAGGCCAGCGCCGCGCCGGCATTCCAGATGCCGTTCTCATGCGGCCAGGTATGGGAGGGCCAGACCCGCACCAATCATAGCCCGGCGAACTCGGTTGACCTGAACCGCTACGATGATTTCGGTGATGCGGTAGTTGCATCTGCATCTGGCAGAGTCTCCACCGTCCAGAACCTTGGCAGCACCAGCTATGGAAAGTATGTAGTGGTCGATCACGGCGGCGGCTGGAAAAGCTACTATGCGCATCTGAATTCATTCAGCGTATCGGTAGGGCAAAATGTGTCACAAGGCCAGCAAATCGGCACGCTTGGCAATACCGGCGGTTCGACCGGGCCGCATCTGCATTATGAACAGCGCTATAACGGCGCCGCGCAAAGAATCGTCTGGAACGGCGCGCAGATCTACTATTGGGGCACCAGGAGCTATACCAGCAAAAACGGCTGCGGCGCCACCAGCGGCGCAACCGGCACTGTCAGTACTGCGGGTGCGCCACTGAATGTGCGTTCCGGCCCCGGCACCACCTATAGCATCGTCGGCACGCTGGCCAATGGCACCAAGGTGACGATCAGTTGCCAGACCACCGGCACTACCGTCACCGGCACCTATGGCACTAGCAATATCTGGAACAAGATCGGCACTGGCCGTTACGTGCCGGATGCGTATATCTATACCGGTTCCGATGGCCGGGTCGCGCCCAATTGCTAAAGTTTTGAAGCGATGTGACAGGAAATAGCTTGCTGGAAGAGGGCAGAGATCAATTGCTCATGCCGGTGGAGCCGCCAAACAACAGAGTGTGTTTGGCGGCTCTTTTTTGGCCAATCGATTCATCCATCATGATGTGCGCACTGCTACTTGATGCAGGCAGCAATGCTTGCCGGGTAAGCGGCCGATAATGTTTTCCTGTGTGGCGGCTGGCGCGATGCGCTGATGAAGCGATGAATGCTGGCCGGTTCAGGCCGATGCGTTCATCGGCACGCCGCAACAGCAACCCGCCAGCACCGCTGCTGATGTCTCCTCCGTCGAACGACGCTGCGATTTTGCTGCGTCCGGCCTTACCTGAACTGATGGTGTTAACGGTACAATTTGGCCTTGGCGATTCCGGTTGTTGTCTGGCTTGAACACCAATGGCAACGTGCTTCGGCATGGAATCGCAGACCTGACTCATAAAACATCCGGCCCACCCCGCTTTTGAACCGAAGGGGTGGGCTGCAAACGCATTGCCGACGGCTGTGTAACAAGAAACATCTGGCTTATCGAGGAATATCCCATGTCCCACACCCCCCAAATCAAAATCCCGGCCACCTACATGCGTGGCGGCACCAGCAAAGGCGTGTTCTTCCGTCTGCAGGATTTGCCGCAAGCCGCCCAGGTGCCGGGCGCGGCGCGCGACGCGCTGCTGTTGCGCGTCATCGGCAGCCCCGATCCTTACGGCAAGCAGATCGACGGCATGGGCGGTGCGACCTCCAGCACCAGCAAGACCGTCATCTTGTCCAAAAGCAGCAAGGCGGATCACGACGTCGATTACCTATTTGGCCAGGTATCGATCGATAAAGCCTTCGTCGACTGGAGCGGCAACTGCGGCAACCTGTCGGCCGCGGTCGGCTCGTTCGCGATTGCCGGCGGACTGGTCGACGCCAGTCGCATCCCGCAAAACGGCGTGGCAACCGTGCGCATCTGGCAAGCCAACATCGGCAAGACCATCATTGCGCATGTGCCGATCACGCATGGCGAAGTGCAGGAAACCGGCGACTTCGAGCTCGACGGCGTGACTTTTCCGGCGGCCGAAGTGCAAGTCGAATTCATGGATCCGGCCGCCGAGGAAGAGGGCGCAGGGGGTTCGATGTTCCCGACCGGGAATCTGGTCGATGACCTGGAAGTGCCAGGCGTCGGCACCTTGAAAGCCACGATGATCAATGCCGGCATTCCGACCATTTTCGTCAACGCCGAGGATATCGGCTATACCGGTACCGAATTGCAGGACGCCATCAACAGCGACCCTAAGGCATTGGCCATGTTCGAGACGATCCGTGCCTATGGCGCACTGCGCATGGGCTTGATCAAGCATGTCGAGGAAGCAGCCAAACGTCAGCACACGCCGAAGGTCGCTTTTGTCGCCAGGCCAAGCGATTATGTCTCTTCCAGCGGCAAGCAGGTTGGTGCCGGCGATGTCGATCTGCTGGTGCGTGCGCTGTCGATGGGTAAACTCCATCACGCGATGATGGGCACGGCAGCGGTTGCCATTGGCACTGCCGCCGCGATACCGGGCACGCTGGTGAGCCTGGCTGCCGGCGGCCGTTCGCGCGATGCAGTGCGCTTCGGTCATCCGTCGGGCACTTTGCGGGTGGGCGCGGAAGCCATTCAGGTCAATGGCGAATGGAGCGTGGCCAAGGCAATCATGAGCCGCAGCGCCCGGGTGCTGATGGAAGGGTGGGTGCGCGTGCCCGGCGACGCATTCTGATCGCCTGATTGCACACCATCCGGGTGGCTCGAGTTTGGACGGGGGCGCCAGTGAGCATGGCGTACCTCGGCCAGCAAGGGCCTAAAATCGGACCCGCAGCAAGGTTTCCAGCAAGCTTCGAGGAACAAGCTCAGGCACTTCTTGGTCTGACTTGACATGAACTCCGCCAAACAAGCCGATTGGGACCAGGTCATAGTCGACATTGTTGACTATGTGCAGAATTACGAGATTAAGTCCCCGCTCGCATATGACACTGCCCGCAACTGCCTGATCGATACGCTGGGTTGCGGTCTCGAAGCACTCGAATATCCAGCCTGCAAAAAACTGCTCGGACCGGTCGTGCCGGGCACCGTGGTGCCGAATGGCGCCAAGGTGCCCGGCACCCAGTTCCAGCTCGATCCGGTGCAGGCCGCGTTCAACATCGGTGCGATGATTCGCTGGCTCGACTTCAACGATACCTGGCTGGCTGCCGAATGGGGCCATCCGTCGGACAACCTCGGCGGCATCCTGGCTGTGGCCGACTGGCTCAGCCGCAATGCCGTCGCTGCCGGTAAAAAACCGCTGACCATGCGCGACGTACTGACCGGCATGATCAAGGCGCATGAAATCCAGGGCTGCATCGCGCTGGAAAACTCATTCAACAAGGTCGGCCTCGACCATGTGGTGCTGGTCAAGGTCGCCTCGACCGCGGTGGTCGCGCAAATGCTCGGTCTGTCGCGCGAGGAAATGCTCAATGCGGTGTCGCTGGCCTGGGTCGATGGACAGTCGCTGCGAACCTATCGCCATGCACCGAACACCGGCTCGCGCAAATCCTGGGCTGCTGGCGACGCCACTGCACGCGCGGTGCGACTGGCACTGATCGCCAGAACGGGTGAAATGGGTTATCCATCGGTACTGACCGCCAAGACCTGGGGTTTCTACGATGTGCTGTTCAAGGGGCAGCCATTCAAGTTTCAGCGTCCGTATGGCAGCTATGTCATGGAAAACGTGCTGTTCAAAATTTCCTTTCCGGCCGAGTTCCACGCGCAAACTGCGGTCGAAGCGGCAATGACTTTGCACGCGGCACTGAAGAAGGCCGGCAAGAGCGCGGACGACATCAGGAAAATCACGATCCGCACCCATGAAGCCTGTCTGCGCATCATCGACAAGCAGGGCCCGCTGAATAACCCAGCTGACCGCGACCACTGCATCCAGTACATGGTGGCCGTGCCGCTGCTGTATGGTCACCTGACTGCTGCCGACTATGAAGACGAAGTCGCCATCGATCCGCGTATCGATGCATTGCGCAACAAGATCGTCTGCGTCGAAGATCCGCTCTTTACCAGGGATTACCACGACCCGGAACAGCGTTCGATCGCCAATGCATTGACGGTCGAATTGAACAGCGGTGAAGTGCTGGACGAAGTCGTGGTTGCGTACCCGATCGGTCACGCGCGTCGCCGCAAGGACGGCATCCCACTGCTGGAAGCCAAGTTCAAGACCAACCTGGCACGCCAGTTCCCGGACAAACAGCAAAAAACCATTCTGGCAGTATCACTTGACCAAGAGAAACTTGAAGCCATGCCGGTCCACGAATACGTCGATCTGTATGTGATTTGAAAGTTTGACAAGCCAGGTAAATCCCGGATTAATCCGCAACCCGAGGACTGCAATGTTCTTGGGTTATTGTCCGCATGAAACGCGGTACCATGTCGATTCTGGCCAGCACAAGTCATGCGTTTGAATAAGCAACCAGCTCGCTGTACTGGCGATACTAAGCACCCACTCAGAATAAAATGTGAAGTGGATGTGGTTGCAGGTGGATGCGATGCAAGACGACCGGGCCGCCGCAGTGCGAGCACTGTAAGGGCCGGGCAACGCTGCAGCGCGCTGCCTGCAGCCGCAGACGATCACAGTTTATTCTGAGTGGGTGCTTATGTCAGGCCCAGTGCAAAACGATTGCAGCGCCCAATAATAATCGGAGACGACGATGAGTTATGCCGAATTCTATCGACAATCGATTACCCAGCCTGACGCATTCTGGGTGGAACAAGCCAGGCAAATCGACTGGCACCAGCCATATAGCCAGGTACTCGATCATACCCAACCGCCGTTTGCCAAGTGGTTTGTCGGCGGCCAGACCAATCTGTGCCATAACGCCGTCGACCGCTGGGTTACGACCCAGGGTGACGCGCCGGCGCTGATTGCCATTTCCACTGAAACGGATTCCGAAAAAACCTATACCTTTCGCGAACTGCAGTCCGAAGTCCAGCGCATGGCGGCCATCCTGCAATCGGCCGGCGTGGTGCAGGGTGACCGTGTGTTGATTTACATGCCGATGATTGCCGAAGCGGTGTTTGCCATGCTGGCTTGCGCGCGCATCGGCGCGATACATTCGGTGGTGTTTGGCGGCTTTGCCGCCAACAGCCTGGCCACCCGCATCGATGACGCCACGCCGAAACTGATCGTGTCGGCCGATGCCGGTTCGCGCGGCGGCAAGAGCATTGCCTACAAACCCTTGCTGGACGAGGCGATTGCAATGGCACAGCACAAGCCGCACAGCGTGCTGCTGGTCGATCGCAAGCTGATGCAAATGAACATGATTGCCGGACGCGACATCGATTATGCCGCAGCCCGTCAACAGCATATCGATGCACAGGTACCTGTCACCTGGCTTGAATCGAACCATCCGTCCTACATCCTGTATACCTCCGGCACCACCGGCAAGCCAAAGGGCGTGCAGCGCGACGTTGGCGGCTATGCGGTGGCGCTGGCCGCATCGATGCGGCACATCTACTGCGGCAAACCTGGCGAAACCTATTTCTGCACGTCCGATATCGGCTGGGTGGTCGGGCATTCGTATATCGTGTATGGTCCGCTGATTGCCGGCATGGCCACCATCATGTACGAAGGTATGCCGACCCGTCCGGATGGCGGCGTATGGTGGAGCATTGTCGAGAAATACAAAGTCGCGCGCATGTTTTCTTCGCCGACCGCGATCCGGGTGTTGAAAAAGCAGCCGCCGGAACTGATGCGAAAATATGACTTGTCTTCGCTGCAGACCTTGTACCTGGCGGGCGAGCCGCTCGACGAACCGACTTCTACCTGGATTTCCGGCGCGCTTGGCGTGCCGGTCATCGACAATTACTGGCAGACCGAGACCGGCTGGCCGATCCTGTCGATTGCCCGCGGCGTAGACCAGCGGCCGACCCGCCTGGGCAGCCCCGGCGTGCCGATGTACGGCTACAACGTCAAGATCATCGATGAAGCCAGCGGCAACGAGTGCGGCGCCAATGAAAAAGGCGTGGTCGCCATCGAAGGACCATTGCCTCCAGGCTGCATGCAAACCGTGTACGGCGACGATGCGCGCTTCGTCCAGACGTACTGGAACAATTTTCCGCAACGCCAGGCGTACTCGACCTTCGACTGGGGCATTCGCGACGCCGATGGCTATTACTTCATCCTCGGCCGCACCGATGACGTGATCAACATCGCCGGTCACCGGCTCGGCACGCGCGAAATCGAGGAAAGCATTGCCAGTCATCCCAACATTTCCGAGGTCGCCGTGGTCGGCGTTGCCGACCAGCTGAAAGGGCAGGTCGCGGTGGCGTTTGCGATCCTGAAAAATGCCGACGCAGCCGCGACGCCTGAAGCGTGCAAGGCGCTGGAGGCGGAAGTGATGGCCACGGTCGACCGGCAATTGGGCGCGGTGGGCCGTCCGGCCCGGGTATATTTTGTCACGCTGCTGCCCAAGACCCGTTCCGGCAAGCTGCTGCGCCGTTCGATCCAGGCCCTGTGCGAAGGGCGCGATGCAGGCGATTTGACCACGATCGAAGACCCGCAGTCACTGCAGCAAATCCGTCAGGCGCTGGCAAGCTGAGTCGTATCGGGATAGGCATCCTGCTTGCCGGTGAAGCTTGGCAACAGGATCTGCCAGGAGTTGGATTTTTATGATTTGGCATAGTATGCGACATAGGCAACAGTTTCTCGCAAAGTGCTATAGATATCCCGCATCTCGAAATAACGTGCATGTAAGCTTCCCGTTACCACTACGCCATTGCGTTCCAATGACAGTTTGGTGCGCGGCACGTGAAAGTATTGGGTCGCTACCAATGCTGACTTTAGCTTATTGGCGCGCAAATAGGCCGCAGCGTTTTTGGCAGTAGCTGCAGTGTCTATCCCGAAAGAGTCGATGATGATAGACGTTTGTGGAACGCCATTCTTTTGCAAGTAATTAGCCATTGAAACGGCTTCGTCAAATCCTTCTTTGCCAATGCCACCGCTAACAAATATCAGCGGGGCATAGCCCTCATGATATAGCTGGAGCGCCGCCTCCAAGCGTGCTCTTAACCTTGGGCTTGGTGTTCCATCGGGCGCTACGGTATTTCCTGGAACGACGATCACATCTGCCAGCGCAACATGATCATTCAATCCAAGCCCGACAATAAGTCCAACTGCAAGGATGGCGCTACCTATGCCAATTGAAATATTTTTTTTAAATCTGCGCATTTTATCCAGAGTAGCGGTAAAAAATATGATGACTCTTCTACGTCACCAAAGAGGCAAGCATTTGGTCTGTCGCTGTGAAAGCCGCACCATGATTGGTTTGCCACTTGGCTGTATACTTATTCAGTACTGAATGAATGTAAAAAACAGTTAAATCTTGCTGCCAGCAGTGTATGAAGCGGTTGTCTTGGTGGCAATATATCTCATTGGGAAACGTGCTTTGCCTGAAGCAGGCAACCAACCCATCTTCATTGATACCCACCTAATTTTCTGGCTGCCAGAGTGCTTTCTTGTCGTTCAATCTCAGTGGACGGCAACAGGTTTCTTTTTTGGATTAAAAAACCACAAAAATACCGAAGCCTTTTACTTTGCATAGTTGAATGAGGTAAATTATTTCCCTTAACAAACAGAAACTTCATATTTTTCTGTTTTACAATGCTTTTCCAGTTAATTAGGGAAAATTAAATCGGTCAAGTCGGGCAGTTTGGTATGTGCCAGCACAGGCAGTCGCAATCTTAGCTTGTCGCATTTGAATCTGCAGGACTTTGCTAAACATAAATAGTTTTATCTAGGGGAAATGAATGCGACTCTCGAATAAGGTTTCGATCATTACTGGCGCAGCCCAGGGCATTGGCCAGGCAACGGCATTGAAGTTTGCCAAAGAAGGCGCAAAAGTTATTGTCTGCGACATGAACCAGGCAGGCGTTGATGCCGTCGTCAATCAGATTCGCGAGGCCGGTGGCGAAGCGATCGGTTTTGCAGTCGATGTCACCAAGATGGCAACCATTACCGCGATGGTCGATGGCACGATGGCCAAGTACGGACGCATCGATACGCTGATCAACAATGCCGGCATCGTCATGGACGCGACGCTGAAGAAAATGACTGAGACACAATTCGACAAGGTCATCGATGTGAACCTGAAGGGTGTGTTCAACTGCACCAAGGCAGTGGTCGATATCATGCTCGAACAGAAATCCGGCGCAATCGTCAATGCATCGTCGATCGTCGGCCTGTTCGGCAACTTTGGCCAGACCAACTACGCGGCTACCAAGTATGGCGTGATCGGCATGGCCAAGACCTGGACCCGCGAACTGGGCCGCAAGGGCATTCGCGTCAATTCGGTGTGCCCCGGCTTTATCGCTACCAGCATCCTGAAAGACATGCCGGCTGACGTCATCAAGGCGATGGAAGACCGGGTGCCGATGGGCCGCCTGGGCAAGCCGGAAGAAATCGCCAATACCTTTGCCTTCCTTGCTTCCGATGAAGCCAGCTATATCAATGGCGCGGTCATCGAAGTCACCGGCGGCTTGACGCTGTAAGTTCTTCGCGAACCGTTTCGAAGCACACATGACGACATAAGCAATAGCAGGAAATTTGCCAAAGCGCGAGCCAGTCTCGCGCTTTTTTATTGGCGGATTCATTTTCGTCGTCACCGCCAGTTCGCTCTTGCGGGATCTGTCGCCGCAATAATGTCATGCGGCATTGAAACCATCCGTCGCCACCGTCTTAACGCATCCGTGGCGCGCAGGCTGGAACTTCATTGTTGGGTGCTTATCAAATGAAAACTAAAAGTGGGGTAGTGCATCTTCATAATATTGCTGCATTCACCCCGATAAAACAGGACGCAGGTTCATTCTGGCGTTTTATTCGGAATATTTTCGTAAAGGAGCTTCACCATGATGCAAGTTAGCGAAATCAAGCGGCAATTCAACCACATCGAACAAACCATCGATCAGGCTACCCAGGCTTGTCGAATGTCGCAGGGTGTGCCGTCGGACTTGAAGCAATGTATTACGGAACTGGATCGGCAAACAGACGAAGCCAGGCAAGTCATGCAATCGCAGGATGAAAGCCGCATTCGTGAATGCGTAGATGATCTGGAGGAATTGGGTGACCGCGCCAAACGCGCTTGCGAAATGTCGGAGAATGTCGACGATGGTCTTCGCGACGCAGTAATGCAGGCACACCGAGAATTGTCGGACCTGAAGCATCAACTGCACTGACAGCTGAAAGATCAACAGGATGCCAGCCTGGCCAGCTCAGAAAGTGCAGGCCAGACTGGCAAATGACTCGGATTTACAGCAACTTCATCCGACGCTCAAGCCGCATGTGACTTGACGTCGCCACGGCGGCGTTGCACATATTCTTCAACCTGGCGGGCTGCCGCGTCGAAGCTGTCGCGCACCGCCACATAAGCATCTTCATTGGCAGTGTGAGTGCCGTCAACCACCAGCTCGATGCCTGGCGCTGTAATATCGACACGTACCCGATACAGCTTGCCTTGCTGCTTGTGCTTGGCATCGGATTCGACCGACACCTGGCAGCTACTCAAATCGCTGCATAGTTTCTCCAGTTTGGCGACACGTTTGCGGATTTCAGCATCGATTGCTTCCGATGCCGGAATATCTCTGAAAAGAATCTGTAGAGTATTTTGCATGGCGCTTCAAATAAAAAAGGTTGCGAAAGAGACCAAGTGCATTCAAATCTTACACCAAAATAATTTATTGTCTTAATCATTTCCGGAAATTGAAAATAATGGTTTTACTCTGCCATTGCCTGCGCAGCATCGCCGCAATCTGCATGCATCAGGCTACTGCCCTTCATGCCGGGTAGCATCGGTTGTTCTTGTCAGTGCAAGAATGGCAGCATCCATCCTGCTAGACAGGTTCAGCATTCCGAACTGCAGCATCGCAGGCAATCATGAGAAAATGCGCACCATCAATGCCATTTCCATGCCGGATGATGACCGGCTCAAACCATGTTGCAACTGATTTCTTCCCTGATTGACAAGATCCGCGCTGGCCAGTCGCCTGCAGCAGAGAAAGTGTATTGTTTCCACTGCGGCGACCCGGTGAAAAAGCGGCATGCGGTCCATGTGCAGTTTGATGGCGCAGCCAGAGTGGTGTGTTGCCATGGGTGTGCAGCGATTTTAAAAACGGTGGAACAGATGGGAATGCAACAACAATACCGCGAACAAAAAAACCAGGCAATGAAATGAAAAACGATCGCATGCAGTCGCCAGCGATAGCGGCGCCTGTCACGAACCGGTCAGCGTCAATGCCGTTGCAGGCAAACGATACAGCGCTGGCACACGATAAATTGTCGATCGGCGGCATGCGCTGCGCGGCCTGTTCGCAGATCATCGAATACCGGGTGCAGCACATGGCCGGTGTCGAAGCATTTCACATCAATGCCGCCAGCCATCGCGCCGAAGTTCGCTGGGACCCGAAGCAAATCGGCTTGCGCGACATTGTCGAGTCGATTTCAGCGCTGGGCTACAGTGCCTTGCCGGCCGGCGAAAAGCATGCCGACGCCGACCACCAGAAAAAAATGAGCTGGTGGCGGCTGTTCATTGCCGGTTTTGCCATGATGCAGGTGATGATGTACGCATTTCCAGCCTACCTGCAGCCGGTGCCGCAGATCGACGGCGATTTGACCCCGGATATCGACCGGCTGCTGAAAATCGCCAGCATGGTGTTGACCATCCCGGTCGTGTTCTTTTCATCGATGCCTTTTTTCAAGTCGGCCTGGCGCTCCCTTCGGCATCGGCGGATCGGCATGGATGTGCCGGTATCGATCGGCATCATCGTCACCTTCGTGGCCAGCGTCTGGGCCACCTACCGCGGCGGCCCGGTCTATTATGATTCACTGATCATGTTTGTAATGCTGTTGCTGGCTGCGCGCATGATCGAGGAACGGGTGCATCGCAAGAGCACGGCGGCGCTGCAGGCATTGACCGAGCTGGTGCCGCTGACAGCGCAGCGCTTGCTTGATTACCCGCTGAGCCGGCGCACCGAGCAGGTGCCTGCAGCCAGCCTGCGCGAAGGCGATCTGCTGCTGATTGCGCCCGGCGCGCAGATACCGGCCGATGGCCGGGTACTGGAAGGACACAGCGAATGTGACGAAGCCTTGATGACCGGCGAATCGCAGCCGGTGCAAAAAGCCATCGGCGCCGCACTGGTGGGAGGCGCGCTGAACCTGTCCGGACAACTGGTGATGCAGGCCGAACGGGTGGGTGACGCGACCCAGTTGTCGGCGCTGGTGCATAAAATGGAAGCGGCCGCCAATGAAAAGCCGCCGCTGGTGGAATTGGCCGACCGCCATGCCAGCGTTTTCATGACGGCGATCCTGGCCATTGCGCTGCTGGCGGCGCTGGTCTGGTGGCAGATCGATGCATCGCGCGCGGTATGGATCGCGGTGACCGTGATGGTGATTACTTGTCCCTGCGCGCTGTCGCTGGCCACGCCGAGCGTGATGTCGGGCGCCATCGGCCAGCTTGCCGGAAACGGCGTGCTGGTGGCGCGCGGGAGGGCCATCGAGACGCTGGCGCGCGCCACGCATTTTGTGTTCGACAAGACCGGCACGCTGACCGAAGGCCGGCTGCAACTGGCCGACATGCTGATCCTGCAGCCGGGCCTCGAGCGCACGCAGTTGTTGAACATGACGGCAGCCATCGCCGCAGCATCGATGCATCCGGTATCGAAAGCGCTGGCCAAGGCGACTGCGTCGGGTGGCGGATTTGGCGGCGGAGTGCAGTATGCGGCGATCCGCGAAATCGCCGGTCAGGGAGTCGAGGCACGTGATGGCGAGCGCTGCTTCCGGCTCGGCAATCTCGGCTTCGTGCAGGAACTGCATGGCCAGGCGCTGGAGTTGCCGGCCAGTTTTGCCGACAAAACCGTGTCGGCACTTGGCGACGAGCGCGGCTGGATTGCATTGTTTGCATTGCAGGATGACATCAGACCGGGCGCTGCCGCATGCATCGCTTTCCTGCGCGAGCAAGGCAAGCAGGTGTTGCTGCTATCCGGCGACAAACATGACGTGGTGGCAAAGGTGGCGCGCGAATTGCAGATCGATGCCGCCTACGGAGAATTGCGTCCCGAGCAAAAGCATGACATGGTGCGCACCCTGCAGCAGCAGGGTGCGGTGGTGGCCATGATCGGCGATGGCATGAATGACGGACCGGTGCTGTCGCTGGCCGATGTGTCGATCGCGATGGGGCAGGGCGCACCGATCGCCCAGGTGCGCAGCGACCTGGTGCTGATGTCGAACCGCTTGCAGGATGTGCAGGCAGCGGTGACGATTACCGGCCGGGCGCTGGCGCTGATCCGGCAAAACCTCGGCTGGGCTCTGGTGTATAACCTGATTGCGATTCCGGCGGCGGTGTCTGGCATACTGGCGCCGTGGCATGCGGCCATCGGCATGTCGCTCAGTTCCCTGATCGTGGTATTGAATTCGCTGCGAATTTTTTCACGGCGTGCAGCATGGCAGCAGGAAGACATCGCGCTGGACGCGGCCGGGCAACTGGCCGTGCCGGATGCGCGCGGATAGCCTGCATCGAACTCTAGTCAAGGTAATATGGAAATTCTTTATTTGCTGGTGCCGCTGAGCGTTGTGCTGGTGTTTGCGATCGGCGGCGTATTCTGGTGGGCGTTGAGCCGGCGCCAATTCGATGATTTGGACGAGGCTGGCGAACGCATCATTCAGGATACCGATAAGCCGGACGAATGAAATGCAGCAAGCCCATTGCCTGCGGTTGGCGTGCATCTCATGTGCCGGTGGCAACCGCTTGACGACACATAACCATTCCCCAGTAATCGAGCGACATTCTGGCTGGTTGTTACCAGCGATTGATTAGCCTTTCATACATCCCAGCAAAATAAAAATCATAAAAATCTGAGATTTGCGCTTAAATAGTTTCTTTTTGGAAATATCACTTGACTTGAATCAAGTGCGCGCGCAAGGCCATCCTTTAGAGTGCCATCAGGAAACTACTAAAGAGCCTTTCTCATGACCCAAGCGCTTTCTTCGCATTACAACTACAAGGTAATCCGCCAATTGTCCATCATGGCCGTCGTCTGGGGCGTGGTGGGCATGCTGGTGGGCGTCTTTATTGCAGCCCAGCTGGCCTGGCCGGAACTGGGAATGAATATTCCCTGGCTCAGTTACGGACGGCTGCGCCCGCTGCATACCAATGCCGTGATTTTTGCCTTCGGCGGATGCGCGCTGATGGCCACCTCGTTTTACGTGGTGCAGCGCACCGCCAATGTCCGGCTGTTTTCGGATGGTCTGGCGGCATTCGTGTTCTGGGGCTGGCAATTGGTGATCGTCGGTGCCGCCATTTCGCTACCGCTCGGTTACACGCAGGGCAAGGAATACGCCGAACTCGAATGGCCAATCGATATCCTGATCGCGCTAGTCTGGGTCGCGTATGCGATCGTGTTCTTTGGCACGCTGGCCAAACGCAAGGTCGCGCATATCTATGTGGCGAACTGGTTTTTCGGCGCGTTCATCCTGACGGTGGCCGTGCTGCATATCGTCAACGGCGCGGCAATTCCGGTGGAGTTCATGAAATCCTATTCCGCCTATGCGGGCGTACAAGATGCCATGATCCAGTGGTGGTACGGGCATAACGCAGTCGGCTTCTTTCTGACTGCCGGCTTCCTCGGCATGATGTATTACTTCATTCCAAAGCAGGTGGGTCGGCCGATTTACTCGTACCGACTGTCGATCGTGCACTTCTGGGCGCTGATTTTCACCTACATGTGGGCCGGTCCTCACCATCTGCACTACACCGCGCTGCCTGACTGGGCGCAGTCGGTCGGCATGGTGTTTTCGCTGATCCTGCTGGCGCCAAGCTGGGGCGGCATGATCAACGGCATGATGACCATGTCCGGCGCCTGGAATCAGCTACGTTCGGACCCGATCCTGCGCTTTTTGATCGTCTCGCTGTCGTTCTATGGCATGGCGACCTTTGAAGGTCCGATGATGTCGATCAAGACCGTCAATGCGCTGTCGCATTACACCGACTGGACCATCGGCCATGTGCATGCCGGTGCGCTCGGCTGGGTCGGCTTCATCACCATCGGCAGCCTGTATTACCTGATTCCGCGCCTGTTCGGCAAGACCGAGATGTACAGCAAGAACCTGATTGAAGTGCACTTCTGGGTCGCCACCATCGGCGTGGTGTTGTACATCGCCTCGATGTGGATTGCCGGTGTCATGCAGGGCTTGATGTGGCGCGCGGTCAATAGCGACGGCACCCTGACCTATACCTTCGTTGAAAGCGTGAAAGCGACCTACCCGTATTACATCATCCGTTTCGCCGGCGGCTTGCTGTACCTGGGTGGCATGCTGTGCATGGCATACAACGTGGTCAAGACCGTCGCCGGCGCGACTGCCATTGATGCAAAGATTCCCGTATTGAAGCATGTTGCCGGCCATGCGGCTGTCGAAGCCTGATACCGCCAGCGCCAACAGGAGAAAATGAATGCGTAAATTTAGCCACGAACTGATTGAAAAGAATGTCGGTTTGTTACTTGTGCTGGTGATCCTGGTCATCAGCGTCGGCGGCCTGGTGGAAATCGTGCCACTGTTTTTCCAGAAATCGACGACCCAGCCGGTGGAAGGCATGAAGCCGTATTCGGCGCTGCAGCTGGCCGGGCGCGACATCTATCTGCGCGAAGGCTGCTACAACTGCCATTCGCAAATGATCCGGCCGTTCCGCGCCGAAACCGAACGTTATGGCCATTATTCGGTGCCCGGCGAATCGGTGTACGACCATCCGTTCCAGTGGGGCAGCAAGCGCACCGGGCCGGACCTGGCGCGCGTCGGCGGCCGCTACAGCGATGAATGGCACCGTATCCATCTGCAAAACCCGCGCGACGTGGTGCCCGAGTCGAACATGCCGGCGTATGGATGGCTGGCCAAGGCCACGCTTGATCCGGCCCGGATCGGTCCGAAATTGCGCGCAATGCAGCGCGTCGGCGTGCCGTACTCCGAAGAAGAGATCGCCAATGCCGCTGAGCTGGTCAAGGGCAAAACCGAAGAGGATGCCTTGATCGCCTACCTGCAGGTGCTGGGTACGGCAGTGAAGAACAAATACTGAGTAAAGCCGGAGTCAGACATGAATTTCACATTAATCAATATTATTTTCACGGTGCTGAGCCTGACGGTGTTCCTCGGCATCCTGTTCTGGGCCTATAGCAGCCACAACAAGGAACGCTTCGAAGCCCTCGGACGCATGCCGATCGAACACGATAACGCCACCACAGGGAATTGATCATGGCAGATTTTTTTAACGATGGCTGGAGCCTGTATATCATCGTCCTGACGGTGCTCAGCATTATCGGTTGCGGACTGCTGTTGTGGTCGCAGTCGAAGCTCAAGGTCAAGCTCGATACCGAAGGCAAGCCGCTGCCGGTCCAGACCACCGGTCACGTGTGGGACGAGGATTTGATGGAAAATAACCATCCATTGCCGGCCTGGTGGAGCAAGCTGTTTTACCTGACGATCGTGTTCGCCTTCGGCTATCTGGCGCTGTTTCCGGGACTGGGCTCGATCCAGGGCATGCTCGGCTGGAGCCAGGCCAGCAAGTATGAGCAGGAAATGCAGGCAGGCGAGCAGCAGTATGGCCCGATCTTCACCAAATATCAGGCCATGGCGATTCCCGCACTGGCGCAGGATCCGCAGGCGCGGGAAATCGGCGAACGCCTGTTCCTGAATTCCTGCGCCCAATGCCACGGTTCGGATGCGCAGGGAAGCAAGGGTTTTCCAAATCTGGCTGATGGCGACTGGTTGTATGGCGGCGATCCGGACACGGTCAAGACATCGATTCTTGAAGGCCGCACCGGGATGATGCCGCCGATGGCTGCCGCAATCGGCGGCGGTGAAGAAGTACGCAATGTCGCCAACTATGTGCTGAGCTTGTCCGGCTCAAGCCACGATCCGATCAAGGCGGTCATGGGCAAGGCCAAGTTCGGCGCTTGCGCCGCCTGCCACGGCGCCGAAGGCCGCGGCAACCCGGTGCTGGGCGCGCCCAACCTGACTGACAAAACCTGGCTGTACGGCGGCGGCATCAATAACGTGATGGATGCGATCAACAAGGGGCGCGGCAACATGATGCCGGCGCATAAAACCCTGCTGTCGGAAGCCAAGGTACATTTGCTGGCGGCCTATGTCTGGGGCTTGTCCAACAAGTCGAGCGCGGTTGCCGGCATTTCGGCCAGCGAGGCAAAGGCGATTGGCAGCTTGACCAGTGCAGCCGGCGCATCGAGCAAGCAATAATTTTTCGGCCGTGCCCGGTGCTTGCTGCCACCAGCGGCAAGCAACAGAATGTAGGAAATATCAATGGAAACCGCTCCCCTGAAGCAATTCTCTCAAAAGGAGATCGAACAGTCTCTTTTCGAAGTCAGAAAAAAGATATATCCGCGCGCGCTGACCGGCTGGTTTGCCACCTGGCGCTGGGTGCTGGTGTGGTTCACGCAACTGATTTTTTACGGCGGCCCTTGGCTGACCTGGAACGACCGCCAGGCGGTCCTGTTCGATCTGGCCTCGCGCAAATTTTATATTTTCGGGCTGGTGTTCTGGCCGCAGGATTTCATTTATCTGGCAGTGCTGTTGGTGATATCGGCGCTGGCGCTGTTCTTGTTTACTGCAGTGGCAGGACGGGTGTTCTGCGGCTACGCCTGTCCGCAAACGGTGTATACCGAAATTTTCATGTGGGTCGAGCGCAAGATCGAGGGCGACCGCAGCGCCCGCATGCGCCTGGACCGGCAGCCGCTGTCGGCGCGCAAGGTATTGCTGAAGTCTGCCAAGCATCTGGTGTGGGTGGCGATTGCGCTGTGGACCGGATTTACCTTCGTCGGCTATTTCACGCCGATCCACCTGCTGACGGATGAAGTGCTGGCATTCGCCCTGGGCCCGTGGGAAACCTTCTGGATCCTGTTCTACGGTTTTGCCACTTACGGCAATGCCGGCTGGATGCGCGAGCAGGTTTGCAAATATATGTGTCCGTATGCGCGTTTCCAGAGCGCGATGTTCGACAAGGATACGCTGACCATCACCTACGATGCCGAACGCGGCGAGCCGCGCGGCCCGCGCACCAAGAAGGCGGACCTGACTACGCTCGGGCTGGGTTCCTGCATCGATTGCAATATCTGCGTACAGGTCTGTCCGACCGGCATCGATATCCGCGATGGCTTGCAATACGAATGCATCGGCTGCGCCGCTTGTATCGATGGCTGCAACCAGGTGATGGACAAGATGGGATACGCGCGCGGCTTGATCCGTTACACCACCGAGCATGCGTTGACCAACAAACTGGGAACCAGCGCGATCTGGCGCCGCGTGTTGCGGCCGCGCACGCTGATCTATACCGGCATTCTCGGCTTGATCATCCTCGCGTCAGCGCTGTCATTGGCATTGCGCATGCCGCTGAAAGTCGACGTGATCCGCGACCGCGGCATGCCGCGCGTGACGGAAGACGGATCGATCGACAATGTCTATCGCCTGCAAGTGGTGAATACCGAAGAGCAGCTGCATCGCTACGCGCTTGCGGTCCAAGGGCTGGATGGCGTGATGGTCGTATCGGATGCTGATTTCGAGGTGCCGGCAGCGGCCGCCAAAACAGTGCCGGTGCGGGTGCGGGTGCCGGCCGGCGCAGCGCAGCCGGGATCGAACCGCATTCTGTTCGTGGTCCGGGACCTGGAAAACCAGGATGTCTCAATTACTGAAAAAGCGGTATTTTTGGTACCGCGCTAGGAGAGCAGCATGGCACCAATATTTACCACTCACAAGACGAAAGGCCCCCGCTGGCACCAGGAACCCTGGGTCTGGCTGGTGCTGGGAGTGCCGGTGATTGCCATTCTGTCGAGCATCTATCTGGCCTTCCTGGCCTTTGACGGCGCCGACACGGTGATCGCACCGGATTACTACAAGCGTGGCCTGGCCATCAACAAGGATATCCGGCGCGACTTCGTGGCGCAGGAGCGCGAGCTGGCTGCCGATTTTCAGGTCGACGCCAGCACCCAGGCGATCACGCTGCGCCTGGCAGGCAAGGGCGAAATGCCGGCCACCTTGGCGCTTGAAATCTTTCGCGCAGTCGGTAATGGCGCCGATGAAATCGTCTTCAAGACAACGCTGGTGCAGGCCGCGTCCGGCCTGTACCGTGGCAAGCTTGCCATTGGCGCCGAGGCCAAGCTGAGCGATCCGGCGCTATGGCAAGTCAACCTGGAGTCAGGCGAATGGCGCCTGTCTTCCGGCTGGTATGGTTTAGTTCACGATGCGGTTGCGCTCAGGGCCGCCAAGTGAGCGCACGAGTTCCAGTGAGGAGGTGAATGTGAATAACAACAAGCCAGCCATCCAGGCCAGACGCCTGCCACGGGCCACCATGGCCGTCTTGTGGCCATCCTTCTTGATGGCCTGCGTGACCAGTGGTCTGCTGTTCAGCCTGGTCGATCCGATGGAGTTGATCCTGCTGGACAACAAGATTCAATTGAGTGCGCTGGGGATCTACACGCTCGGGTTTTTCCTGTTCTGGTTCCTGGGCGGGATCGCCAGCAGCCTGACCGCCTTGCTGCTGATCGAAAACGAATAAGCCATGAAAGCGTTCGCGCCATGAATGGAGCCTGGCCATCGGTAGCCGTGTCGGAAGAACTGATTCGCCGTTTCGATAGGTTCGGGCCGCGCTACACTTCCTATCCGACGGCCGAGCACTTTCACGGCGACTTCACCGAGCGATCCTATATACGGCAGCTGGAACAGAGAAAGCACAACCCCGCGATTGCCAGGCCCGGCGACGAACTGGCTAGGCCCCGCTTCGATCATTCGTTGCAGCGCAATTTTCAGGGCTATACCACGCGTGCCGCAGCCGACTTGATCGGGCTTGGCCTGTCATCGGTTGGCAAGGTTGGCAATGCCTACGGCCAGTCGGCGGGCACGCTGGACGCCTATTACGCAGAACTCGATGCGGGCTGCCTGCCAATCGAAAAGGGATTCATGCTGGCACCGGACGATGTGCTGCGCCGCGCAGTCATCATGGCACTGATGTGCAGCGGCCCACTCGATTTTGAAGCGATCGGACAGACGCACGACATCGACTTTCGCAGCTACTTTGCGGCCGAGTTGGCGCAGTTGCAGCCATATGAAAACGCCGGGCTGGTCGAGATCGGCCAGTCGCAGCTGACGGTCACCCAAAAGGGACGCCTGTTCGTGCGCGGCATCGGCATGGTGTTTGACAAGTACCTGGCGCAGCCGCATGCCGCGCGCCATTCGACAGGGACCTGATTGACCATGCTGACCATCTCGCTCGTCGCTGCAGTTGCCACCGCCGGATTTTTGGGTGGCATCCATTGCGCCAGCATGTGCGGCGGAATGGCGACCATGCTGAGTTCCGCCGCAAAGCAGCGCCACAGGATCATTCCGATTATTGCGGCGCTCACGGCCGCGGCTGATGCATCGCGTGTTGCGCACAGCAACTGGCAGACGTCGGCACTGCAGCATGCAGGGAGAATCTTTGCCTACGGATTGATGGGGGCAGTTGTCGGCCTGCTGGGAGCAGCCGGCCTGCTGTTAAAGCCGGTCATGCCGGTGCATACGATCATGTTCATTATCGGCAACCTGGCCCTGATCTGGCTGGGACTGCGCCTGGTCGGCCATGCGCCGCTCAATGGCGTACTGGCGGGGCTGGGCAAGCGATTTTCCACACTGATACCGGCGCGCTTCTCATTGAGCGCACAAGCAGGGCGCCATCCTTTCCTGACCGGCATGGCCTGGGGGTGCCTGCCGTGTGGTCTGCTATACGGCGTGCTGCCATTTGCGCTACTGTCGGGCGATGCACTGTCCGGCGCGCTGCTGATGATGGTATTTGGCTTGACCGCGCTGCCGCATCTGTTGCTGGCACAGGGCGCGGCCCAGTGGCTGCATCAGCGGCGCGTGTCGTTTGCCGTGAAGAGTGCGGGCGCACTGGGCTTGATCGGTTTTGGTGTGTACGGCTTGCTGCATATGCACGCGATGGGCACTTCATCGTTGTTCTGCATTACTCCCATCCGCTAAATCGGGGCAAGCTCCCTGGTGTTATCCGCTGCGATACTGGCCAATTCCAAGCCTTGGCGGATCGCTGGCTCTTGATTCCTGTATTCAATTCACAGCAGAATAATGAAACCTGAAGGTGTAGTTGTCGTTTCGCGAGTTCAAATTCGAAGTGCAACTGAAGATTAACGAAATCAAGTGAGAAGATGCGATCGCAGACGAAGAACTCCGCTGTGGGCACACTGACGCCAAGCTGGCAGCTTATGAAACATTCAGGCTAGAAACAGCTCCACTTTTTCACTGTGGCCTTTCGAAAATTGATATAGTTCAACTTTTATTTGAAACATTTTCGTTGGGAATGTTCCGAATTTTTCCTTTACAGTGAAATTAAAAAGGTTGCCGCATGACTAAATTCATCGCTTTCTTATCTACAGCGCTGTTATGCGCTTTGCCGCCTAGCTTGGCAATCGCACAACAAGCCATGGTTAAAGTAGCTTGTGTTGGCCTAGCAAAGGAGGGGCTTGTACGCCTCAATGGGCAAGTCAAAGGGAATTGCCCAATCGACGTAGGCGTAAAACCTGGGAATCACGTACTGACAGTTACACAGAACATCAATGGCGCTCCAGTTGTCTACACCAGCAAGTTTTTCGTAGGTGCGGACACTATAAAAACTATTGACGTTGTTCTTCCCGACAAAAAAGCTTCATCATCACGAACAGGCACCGCAACTGCTACTCCAACCGAACCGATGCCCCAGGCTGATCCAAATTTGATTGCTCGGAAACGCTATGCAGCGCAATTGGAGGAACGAAAGCGCAATATCTCGACATGCTTACCGCGGTATGCAGACGTTTGGCGACAGTTGCAGCAGGATTACGCTGAGGCCAAGCGAGTTTATAACGCTGGTTGTGTTGCAGTCTGGGGACCTGGTGATCCTGATTGTGGAGCCGGACGCGGTGCCAATACTCCTGAGAACTGGCGGCGATATAGTGACGCAAAGGAAAAAATTAGCGAACAATATTTATCTTATGACCAACATGCCGAAATGTGGTGCGCAAAGCAATTCCCCGCGCCAATCGAACCGAATTGATCCAATGCCGATACTACTGACTGAGTTTTCTTAAGCAAATAATTCCAATGCTATTGCAGACCCAACTAAAAGGCTGGTTGACAGTGATGCTGAGCATATGCGTCCACTCAATGGCGTTTTCATTGGACAAAAATGATCCTTCACCGTTCATTGATCGGGCTCGAGAGTGCATCCGTGTACGCGATTTCACATGCGCCCAATCTGCTTTAAAGCATGCTTGGTCTTTGTCCCGTAGTCAGAGTCAAAAAGACTCGGTAACTGATGCTTTAGCTAGTCTTGAGGTGGAACGTCTTAACGTACTGGATGATGAGGCCCACGAGGCTACTGCAGGCCAAAGGGCAGAATTGGATGCGATCAGTTCACAGAACCGCAAGAACGTCGAAGAGGGGGAGCGCTTTGCTCGAGAACAACGCAGGCGTGATGAACGTGCGGCTACCGCAGCCCGCAAGCTACAAACCGGCCGCGAATCCGCCAATGCCAGCAACCCATTCGCTGAACAGGCCACGCGATTCGCCGCAGATAGCAATCGCATTTCTCAAATTCACAACCAGGCCATGGCCGGGATACAGGCGCAGCAAGTGCAGCGCCAGAGGTTTGAACAACAGGCGCGTGAGCACCAGCAGGAAATGCAACGCCAACAGCATCAGCGTGCCGAAAGCGATCGCCGTGCCACGCAGTTGACCGACGCCCAGCACCAACGACGGGAACAGGATGAGGCGCGAGCCCGTGAGCAGCGTGAACTAGAAAGGCGTGCTAACCAGTTGCAACGTGAGCAGGAGCGAGTTCGTAGCGACGCAGCAACGACACATACCAACCAACACACAGGACCCCGATCGGAACAGCCTGCTGCTTCGGCGCCCAAAACTTATTCTTGCAATGCAACGGAGGTCAAAGTCGTGGATGTGGTGTCCACGCACAAGGACACGGAAGACGGTTGGTCCAGTAGCACCGACAGCCTAGCCTGTGCAAAGGCGCATCGGCGAGCGACTATGTTTTCTGACAATCTCTCCAAGCCCGGCTTTATGAAAAGAGAGCCCCGCACGCTCGTGGCCATCGAAACCTGCTTATTAAAAAATGGCGCTGGCGACCGTCGATTTGCCACCGTGACTGTTCGGTACGTTTACCCATCCCCAGACCCATGCAACGCGCCGCCTTCAGGCATTTCAAGGTAATGAGTCGCTGATCAGCCTCCTGATTTGATCCACGAGACAGCACAAAGCTCAGCCTTACACACCGGCACGACACATTTTCGTAATGCGCCGGATCAGGTCCGCTATACACCTAACTGCCACCATAACTGTACGAGCGTTGGCTTTCTTCTGACCATTTATCAAAGTCGATTTTGACTACCATCGTAAGCGCCTCATCTGAACCGTCTGGTCGAATGTCACCAAATAATCCACGATAGCTCCCACTAAAATAATAGCGGGAGCTATCGTGGATTCAATGATTTCAGCCGGTCGCCGGAAGCGGCGCCCGAATTTTCCGATCGCGTTCAAGAGGCAGCTGGCGCAGCAGGCTTGCGCACCCGGCGTCTCAGTATCGCAGCTGGCACAGCAGCACGGCATCAATGTCAACATGCTGTTCAAGTGGCGACGACATTGGGTGGCAGGCCTGTTCGATGCGGCGCCGGCGCCTCTGGCCATGTTGCCAGTCACGATTGTCGAGGCAGCGGCCGTGGTCGGACCCGCATCAAAGCCCAAATTTCCGGCGATGACGGATGCCGCAAGCACTGCGTGGGAACCCATCGTTGGATATTCGCGTGCCGTGAAGGTAGGGCCGTATATTCACGTATCAGGCACTACTGCCACTGATGGAAAGGGCGGCATTGTAGGAATAAATGACCCTTATGCACAAACGGTCCAGACCATCCGTAATATTGAGTCGGCGCTGAAAAATGCGGGAGCGATTCTGGCTGATGTTGTAAGAACGAGGGTTTATGTTGTGAATATCTCGGATTGGGAAAAAATCGGATCGGCTCATGGAGAATTTTTCAAGAACATTCTTCCTGCGTCCAGCATGGTAGAAGTCAGCAAGCTGATCGCTCCTGAGCTGCTCATCGAGATCAAGGCAGATGCCTATGTCGGCGCGTAGACACTCAACATGAAAAATAGCGCGGTTCGAGCACCAGCGGATTGCCGGATTCACCGGCACTTACCACACGCCGGGCCACCCACTGGATGTGGTCTTCGTATTCCCAGAATATTTCCTTGAGCTGCAATTCATCATCGTCGGATGGCGACAGCGACTTCAGCGCATCGTGGGTAATCAGGCATTTATGATTGGTCGCGCCCATCGTTACCGTAAACACAATGCCATCCTGCCGGGAAGAACTGTTTACATGGGTATTGCTCATTGCAATCTCCTATGTCACACATCACTGAAACAAGCTGCTTCGGCATGATGATAAGGAAGCAATTTGAGAAACCCTTGTGTTAAATCAAACACCATCTATTATTGAGAGGGTTTATACGGTTTTAGGCAGCTTATTTCGATTCCAGGAAATATCTGGATTTAATTGTCAAAAATTCAAGAGTCTTTCTACATTCACGCAGTATCCACAAGTATTTGCGAATCAGGAACTTCCGGTTTCATCAAAAGCTATCTTGAATGCAGAATTTCTCCTGATTACGAAACCTTGCTATCATCGGTCAAATAAGCAAAAACTGCCTTTCTGCATCATGTCCATCCATATCAATTCCTCTGCTGTCAATGCGGAAATATCCGAGCGCTTTCGAGCGGCCATGGATGTGTCAAGCGATGCAATGTTTCTAATCGATCGGTCGACCATGACATTTCTGGATGTCAACCGCACCGCATGCCGGTTGCTGGGTTATTCGCGCGATGAATTATTGATGATGGCGCCGATGATGTTGACCGGGCATCCGCGCGAATATCATGAAAACTTGTATGACGGCCTGATTGCCGGCAGCGGGCCGGCGCAAGCCCGCGAAGTCACATTGCAAAGCAAGGCCGGCGCGCCATTGACGCTGGAAATCCATTACCTTGCCCAATTGTCGGAAGCCGGCTGGATCATTGTTGCCGTTGCGCGCGACACGTCCGAAATCAAACGGGCCCGCATGATGATGGCGCAAGCCAATGCCGATATGGCCCGGCTCTCGATCGAATTGCATGCCGCCCGAGAAGAAGAACGTAGCAACCTGGCCGCCAGGCTGCATGGCGATCTGGGCCAGTTGCTGGCAGCACTGCGGATCAACCTGAATTTGCTGCAGCAGCAGTTTCCCGATGTTGCGGAATGCTCGCACTCTCTGATCAGCCTGGACAAGCTGGTGGCATCGTCGATCGCTTCCTTGCGCAGTATTTCGGCCGACTTGCGTCCGAAGGGCTTGGCAGCAGGAGAGCTGCACCAGGCTTTGCTCACGCTGCTGCAGGCAGCCGAACGTAACGCTCTCGAATGCGAGTTGCGCGCCGATCCAGCGGATTTGTTACTGGACGAAACCGCCAGCACGCTGATTTACCGGCTGGCTGAAGAAGTACTCGACAATGTTCTGCCACACGCGTCTGCGCGCACTGTCATGATTGAATTCAAGCGCCATGCCAATTGCCTGGCGCTGGGCATCTGCAGCGATGGTTCGCCTGCAGCATTTTCAGACACGCTGCATCCAGCTTACCGGCTGGCCGGCTTGTGCGAGCGTGTCCGCTTGGTGCAGGGCGCCATCCAGGTTTCCACCGAAGGCAATACCAGCCGGATCGATATCAGTCTGCCGACCAGCAAATTGTAAGTCTGCCATTTACTGCCGGATGCAGCATCGGCACATACGCTGCAATGCACGTCGCCGGCATCGGAATGTATGGATTGTCATGTTGTTGGTATACATCGGTTTGCCCGGTGCGACATCGATTTTTAAATATCTTAAAATGTTTTCATCGTCCGGCACGCTATGATGATGAAGTTCTTGGAAAGGGCGATGTTCATTGGCCTGCAGTGCAAACACTGCAGGCTTTTTTATTGTCGCCAGCCGCTGCTTCCAGCTTATTTCCAGCCGGTTCCGACTGTTTGCATGGTGACAATTGCGCGCTCCGGCAGCGACATGAGAGTCACGCATGTTTCCAAACCAGGGAATTGTCGGCTTTTGTTATTGTTGACGTATAGACATGTTGCACCCAGGCTTCTTATGAGATATCAAGACTGGCGCTTCGTTTGCTTTCCCCATGCAGGCTATAGAAATCAATGGCTTACAATATCAAAAAATCAGCAAGCTTTTTCAATGCATCATGAGGCGGAGATTCTGAAAATCAATGCATACTCGACTGAAACGCGCTTATGAAGAACAGGAGCCAAGCGATGGATTCCGCATACTGGTGGATCGGCTCTGGCCACGCGGGGTGTCCAAGAGTACTGCCAGGATTGATCTTTGGCTCAAGGACATCGCCCCCAGCGCTTCACTCCGGAAATGGTTTGGCCATGATCCACTCAAATGGCAAGATTTCAAGGCTCGCTATTTCGCCGAATTGGACGACAATCCTGTGCTGGTTAGTCAGCTTTACGAGCTTATGCATCAGGGCACTGTCACGCTAGTCTATGGTGCAAAAGACCAGCAACATAACGATGCCGTCGCCCTGCTGGAATACATCAAGGCAGCACAGTCGCGCCCTTAGCTGGGGCTTGACCATGCATGATTAACTCATGCATGGGAATTGGCGAAAAAATATTATGCTTGCCGGAAAACGCATACCGTTTCCAAATCCGGAATCCCGGCAAGATCGCATGCGGCACTATAAGAGAGAATCCAAAGCCTCCAGGAACATTTTGCCTCTGTTTTGGCAGCAGCGCGAACCCGCTCTATGTTAGCTCCAGCCGATGCCCACTGCCGACAGTCCGGTTCAGCTAAACGGATTATCGGTTTCGTCCGGAGGGCGGATGACTACCTGCTTGGGCAAGTCTTCCGACTCCAGCACCGCCACGGCCGCATCGATCAATGCCTTGAGCGCGTATGCGGTTTGCAAGCCTGCCTGATCCCTGGTGATTTGCAGCGTGCCGTACAGTTCGATGCGGTCGACCCGGTTTTCCACTGTCAACTGATCCAGCAACAGTGAGCTAGCTTCTTCCTGGAAGGGCTTGAAACGGGGCATAGGCTGACCTCAAGTTTGCCTCCGGCCAAAAAGGCCGGCGTGTGGATGGTTATGGCGGATGTTACCGGCTTCGCCGGTATTGGTACGGTTTCGGTTTGGGAAGCGCCATGCCGGCAGCTTTGATGCCGGGATCGAGTCTGGGAAACAGCTTGATGCCAAGCCGGGTTTCCAGCGCACTGATCGTGACCGTCTGGTAATTCCAGGCTGCGCCGTTAACCGCGACATACGCGCCAGCTTCGCCTTTCACCGGATCATATATTGCCTTGAAAATATGGGACGGCACAAGTACCCGGCCGTTCAGACGCTTGAGCGAAGGTCCTTCAAACAGCGGCCCGGTAATCACATACAGTTCGCCGCGTTGAAAAACCAGTTCGCGGGTGCTGTATTCGATGCCTTCCCATAACACTTGATTGTTTTTTGGATGTTGCGGAACGATGTTGGACAGGGAAAAACTTTCAAATTGCGCATGGTCTGTTGCCATGTCGGCCGATGGGCTCAAGTGGCCGCGATCAAAACCGGAGCGGGCATAATCGTCCAACTCGGCCCGCTGCCAGAAGGGCAGCCGATCTTCCTCATGATAGGCATTCCTGCGTTTGACCATCCGGGCTTGTCCAAGCCGTGGCGCAGTCAAATGTTCGGCCGACCACAAGGGCGTGCGTGATACACCGGAATGCAGCGCGGCAAATCCCTCGAAACACAAAGCGAGGGTTTTATCCTTCAGTTTTTCAGCAACAATCTCGGGAGCGGCGCCGTTGGCAAAATGAAGCGGGCAATCAAGGTGCGAGGGCGGGTTGATGAATGCCAGTAAGCCAAGCAAGAGTGCGGTTGCAGTCATCACGGTGTCATTGCCAGATATTTTTCAAGCCGCCGCTGCCTAGCAGTGACTCTGGTGGATTTCAATATATGCGGCTTTGGCTCGACCCGGAATGCGCAGGGCTTGATCCCCCTTGCCTTGCCGCGCTGGCAGATAGCGCTGTCCAGCCAAAAGGTCGGCAATATGAAAATGAATAAAATAAGAATTCGCAGGCATGCGGGCAAGCAGACCTTGCTGCTTGATCTGCGCTCACGCAAGTCAACCGATATGATACAGCGGCCGATCGGTCTGGCCCACTAGGCTTTTCTGTGGCTGATAAAGAATACCCGTATCAATTCCCTTACCTGAAGAATTTTATTGGCGGCGGCTGACAAGCAAAGCATTTGCGTAATCGCAAATGCCTGTATTTTGAAATCATTATTATGGCCTTTGATCCTTCAATACACTCCCCCTGGAGTTGTTTTTGCCCGCGTTGCGCAAGCAACGCGGGCTTTTTTTTGGGGCGTAGAAAAGCTGTTGTTGCGATCCCGAACCCTCTTCCGTCTCCTGGCAAAGGCTTAAAGCGCAGCATCCGAGTCTAAGCGAGCGCCCCGGTGCTGAAACAAATTGTTGCAATAGTTACCGTACTTCATCTAGTCGAGTCGGGCTGGATAGCGTCCAATGGCATCTACGGAATCCACTGATTCCCTTTCAGGAGCCAGACATGAAAAGACTATTTACCTTGCTCAGTACCGCCGGCGTGCTTGGCATCAGCCTGCTGGTCTTTGCCCCTTCGGCAATGGCCAGCGACCGTATCAACTGGTCGATCAGCATTGGTGCCGGCGTTTTTCCGCCACCGGTCGTGTATGCGCCGCCACCGGTCATTTACCGGCAAGCAGCGCCGTCTGCCCGGATCGGCCGGCATTATGCTGGTCCGCCGCGCCATGTGCGCGAGCGTGACGGGCGGGATGGACACGGACTTGCGCGCCGGCAGTCGCATCACGACCATCGATACCAGACCCATGCGCGCTATCCATACCAGCATCAGCAGCGTGGCTATTAAGCCGACATCGCAGGCCATTTGCCGCAGCAGCTGAAGTAACAGGAATGCACGACTTTGTGCCAGTACATTAGAACAATGAAGGGAAAAATGAAAATCCAGACCAGTATCATCGCGCTGCTGCTTGGCTGCGCTGCCGTGTCGGCCAGCCAGGCTGCCGAATTCGAGGATTACGCACGCGTTGTCAGCGTCGCGCCGCAAATCGAACAAATCAACCAGCCGCGCCAGCAATGCTGGATCGAGCAGGCGCCGGCCCAACCACGCCAGCAGCGCGGCATTGGCGGCGCCATCATTGGCGGGTTGGTTGGCGGCTTGCTCGGCAGCCAGGTCGGCGGTGGTTCCGGGCAGACAGCGGCGGCAGCCATCGGCGCCGTGACCGGCGCCATGGTGGGTGACCGGGTGGAAAATAACCAACCGCAGGCGCCTGCCTACAGCCAGCAGGTGGAGCGCTGCCAAATGGTGGATCAATGGGAAACCCGCACCAATGGCTATGCGGTCACCTACGATTACCGTGGGCATACCTACACCAGCATTTTGCCGTATGAGCCGGGCAACCGCATTCCGGTTCGGGTTTCGGTGACGCCGCGCATGTAGGCGCCGTTGCATCCTGCAGGCATGAGCAGGAACGGCCGGCGCGGATTCGTGCAAATTTCCCTTGCTTATCAAGATATTAGACTTCGCCGCCAAGAGCCGGTAGACTTGTAAGTCTTTTGCGCATTACCCTCCCCATGTCTACCGATTCCATTCTGCCCATTCTGCCAGCGGCAGATGCCCCCGAGCTTGCTCCAGCCGAAACGCGTACTGTCAGCGCCAAGCAGATTAGCCGCGAAGTCGCGCGGCGTCGCACTTTCGCCATCATTGCCCACCCGGATGCGGGCAAGACCACGCTGACTGAAAAACTGTTGATGTTTTCCGGCGCGATCCAGCTGGCCGGCACCGTCAAGGCCCGCAAGAGCGGCCGCCATGCTACCTCGGACTGGATGGAAATCGAAAAGCAACGCGGCATTTCAGTCGCCAGCTCGGTCATGCAGTTTGAATACCGCGATCATGTGGTCAACCTGCTCGATACGCCGGGCCACAAGGATTTTTCGGAAGATACCTATCGGGTGCTGACCGCGGTCGACTCGGCGCTGATGGCAATTGACGCTGCCAAGGGCGTGGAAGAGCAAACCATCAAGCTGTTGAATGTTTGCCGCATGCGCAATACGCCGATTCTGACTTTCATGAACAAAATGGACCGTGAAACCCGCGATCCGCTGGAATTGCTGGATGAAGTCGAGTCGGTGCTGAAAATCGAATGCGCGCCGATCACTTGGCCGATCGGCATGGGCAAGACTTTCCGCGGTGTCTATCATTTGATACGCGATGAAATCCTGTTGTTTGCCGCCGGCAGCGAGCGTGCCGACCAGAGCTTTGAAGTCATCAAGGGGATCGACAATCCGCGCCTGGCTGAAATGTTTCCGCTGGAAATCGAGCAGTTGAAAATGGAAGTCGAACTGGTGCATGGCGCTTCGCATGCATTTGACTTGCAAGCTTACCTGGCAGGCACCCAGACGCCAGTGTTTTTTGGTTCCGCAGTGAATAATTTCGGCGTGCGCGAAATTCTCGATGCCTTGCTCGAATGGGCGCCGGCACCACGTTCCCGCGACGCCACGGCGCGTACCGTCGCACCGGCTGAAAAGCCGTTTTCCGGATTTGTCTTCAAAATCCAGGCCAACATGGACCCCGCCCACCGCGACCGTATTGCCTTTTTGCGGGTTTGTTCCGGCCACTTCGAGCGCGGCATGAAAATCAAGCATTTACGCCTGAACCGGGAAGTCAAAGCATCCAACGTGGTGACTTTCATGGCGTCCAGCCGCGAACAAGTGGAAGAAGCCTATGCCGGTGATATCATCGGCTTGCCGAACCACGGCAACATGCAGATTGGCGATAGTTTTTCCGAAGGGGAATTATTGCAATTTACCGGTATTCCTTATTTTGCCCCGGA
>JAKFFK010000148.1:0-9038 GCA_036675285.1 Paucimonas sp.
GTGACATCGGGCGTCTCGTCAAAACCGGTATCGGCCATCGGATTGGGCAAGCCGGCGTTCGGGTAGATGCAGACAAAGGTATCGGCAATCTTCGACAACTCTTCCGCATACGGGCGCATCAGCGCCGCGCCCAGCGCGCAGTTCAAGCCGATGGTCAGCGGTTTGGCATGGCGCACCGAATGCCAGAAAGCCGGCACGGTCTGACCCGACAGGATGCGGCCCGACGCATCGGTGACGGTGCCGGAAATCATGATCGGTAATTTCTTGCCCGACTCTTCAAAGAAGGTGTCGATCGCAAACAGCGCCGCCTTGCAGTTGAGCGTGTCGAAAATTGTCTCTACCAGCAGCACGTCGACGCCGCCTTCGACCAGCGCCCGGGTCTGTTCCAGGTAGGCCGCGACCAGCTGGTCGAAGCTGATGTTGCGCGCCGCCGGGTCGTTGACATCCGGTGAAATCGAGGCGGTTTTCGGCGTAGGGCCAAGGGCGCCGGCAACGAAGCGCGGCCGCTCAGGCGTCGAATACTTGTCGCACGCAGCGCGCGCCAGCTTGGCTGCAGCCAGATTGATTTCATGCGCCAGGTGCGCCATATGGTAATCCTCGAGCGCCACGCTGGTCGCGCCAAAGGTATTAGTTTCAATGATGTCGGCGCCGGCCGCCAGATATTGCTCGTGAATTTCGCTGATGACCTGCGGCTGGGTCAGGTTCAGCTGCTCGTTATGGTTGCGCAGGAACAGTTCCTTGCCGGGCACCGTGAAATCCTTGAAGCGCGCGCCACGATAGTCTTCCTCGGTCAACTTGTATTGCTGGATCATGGTGCCCATCGCGCCATCCAGGATCAGGATGCGGCGCGACAGCAGATCGCGCAATAGCGCTTCGGTATCAAGAGGGGCGTGGCGGTTCATGATGTGTGTTTTCTAGTCAGTTGAGGACAGCGTAATGCGACGCCCGGCGGCGTCTTCCAAACGCTGTCCCGCAATTCATAAAATAAAAAAACCCGGCCTGCGATGCGGGTCCGGGTTTTCCTGGGCCGTTTTAGCAGTATTTGTAATGGGACTTGCACCCGGGCGCCCGCAAGCTGGGTTTGACTGTATCAATCAAATCGGCGCACTGAAAATTATACGATGATTCATCCGCTCGCGTAAGGCGAAAGCGCCATTTCGCTGTAATTTCGGCTGAAATCAGGGGAATTTGACAAAAAAAAGCCCGCAAACATGGCGGGCTTGAATCCATATCAAAAAGAGGAGACATGGAGGAGACAACTGCAGTCTAGCGGTCCCTGCCATGCAAAGCCAATTCCATTTTCTGATATGTGATATTGACAATATGAATAACTGGCCACTCAACAGCTGTTCTACCGCCTTGCCTCGCCCGTTTCTGCTTATGCCGCTGCTCGCACCGGCGGCGCACGCAATTCATTCAGTTTCAGCGTCAGGCACTTGGCCGCCCCCCCCGCCTTCATGAATTCGCTCAACGGCGTTTGCCGCACCAGGTAGCCATGCGCGGCCAAGGCCTGTACCAGCTGTTCGGATGCCCGGTTCAGGAATACATGACGGCCGCAATTGACTGCATTGCAGGCAAAGTCCAGCGCGTCGCGGTCGGACACTGCGATGCGGCGCTTGGCCGGCACCCGCGCGGCAATCCGCGCCTGGGAAGCGGCGTCGAAGGCGGCCGGATAATACAGCAGGGTACCGTCTTCCAGTGGGCAAAAGCAGGTATCGAGGTGATAAAAGCGCTCATCGACCAGCTTCAGCGGTTCGACGTCGATATCCAGCATGGCGGCAATCAGCGGCGCGCATTGCGCATGCGAGCGATGGCCATATCCGAGCCACAGCAGCGGCTGGCGGCGATCCAGCAGCGCGTCGCCGGCTCCCTCGAACGTCAGCTCCGGGGCCAGTGTGACTACCTTGAATCCCTGCTGTGCGAACCAGTGCGCAAACTGAGCTTCCTCACCCTGGCGCTCGACATGACGAAAGCGCGACAGAATAAAGGTATTGCCCAGCACCAGGCCGGCATTGGCGGTAAACACCATGTCCGGCACGCCCTGCGCAGCGGAGACGCGCTCGACTTGCGCAACTTCGCCGATGGCCTGTGCCAGCGCGTTCCATTGTTGCTGGGCGACGCCATTGCTGCACAGCGCGACATTGCCCTGCATCCAGGGGTTGATCACATACGCCACTTCGAAATGATCAGGCGCGCACATCAGATAACGGTCGGTCATGGGGGCTTCCTTTTCCTTGTAAAACAATCAAACAATCATGTGGTCGGCGGCGGTCCGCCTGGCACCCGGCGCTGCAGCCTCCAGCGTGGCGCCGATAATGGCCAGCGCGTCATCGATTTGCTCGCGGCTGATCACCAGCGGCGGCGCAAAGCGCACCACTGTTTCATGGGTTTCCTTGGACAGCACGCCGGCTTGCATCAGCTTTTCGCAAAACAGCCGCGCCGACAGGATCGCCGGATCCAGTTCCAGGCCGATCAGCAAGCCGCGGCCGCGCACGTCGCGGATCGCCGGGTGGCGCAGCGCGCGCAATCCATCCAGCAGGCGCGCACCCATTTGCTGCGCACGCTCGACCAGCCGCTCATCACGCAACAGCTGCAATGCAGCCGTGCCCACCGCAGCTGCCAGCGGATTGCCGCCAAAGGTGCTGCCATGATCGCCCGGGTTAAACACATTCATCACTTCATGCCGCGCCAGGAACGCCGATACCGGCAGCAGGCCACCGCCCAAGGCCTTGCCCAGCACCAGGCCATCCGGCTTGATGCCGTCGTGCTCGCATGCCAGTAGGCGCCCGGTACGCCCGAGACCGGTTTGCACCTCGTCGCAGATCAGCAGCACATTGTGGCGCGAACAAATCGCGCGGCAAGCCGCCAGATAGCCGGCGGGCGGCACGATGATGCCGCCCTCGCCCTGGATCGGCTCGACCAGGAAAGCGGCGGTGTGCGGCGTGATCGCCGCTTCCAGCGCCGCGGCGTCGCCAAACGGCACCGACACGAAACCCGGCGCGAACGGCCCGAAGCCGTCGCGGTATTGCGCTTCGGAAGAAAAGCCGACAATGGTCGTGGTGCGCCCGGCAAAGTTGCCGTTGCAGACAATGATCTCGGCCTGCTTGTCAGCGATGCCCTTGACCTTGTAGCCCCACTTGCGGGCTGCCTTGAGCGCGGTTTCCACCGCTTCGGCTCCGGTGTTCATCGGCAGCGCACGGGCCATGCCTGTCATCTCGCACAGCAATTCCAGAAAAGGCCCGAGCCGGTCGGTATAAAACGCGCGCGACGGCACCGCCAGTAGCTGCGCCTGCTGCGTCAGCGCGGCCACCAGGCGCGGATGGCCATGGCCGAAGCTGACTGCGGAATACGCCGACATCATGTCCAGATAGCGCTTGCCCTCGACATCCCATAACCAGACGCCTTGACCCTTATGCAGGACTACCGGCAAAGGGTGGTAGTTGCGTGCGCAATAGCGCCGTTCCAGCTTGATCATTTCATCCATGATGTGCTCCTGCAGGTTTACCCCTACAGAATAGCCATTATCCGTGGAAATTTCCTTGCGTTATTCACCTTAAAACTCGCAAAATATGAAAGAATCGTGCATCAATTATTAAATATGGGTGAAACAACATGGAAAATATTGATCGTTATGATCAAATCTTGTTGGAAGTCTTGCAAAAAAATGGCCGCGCCTCGAATGTCGAATTGTCGGCGGCGGCTAACTTGTCGGCGCCGCAGTGTTATCGTCGGGTACGCCGGCTGGAAGCGGAGGGGTTTATTCGCAGCTATGTGGCGCAAGTCAATCCGACGGCGCTTGGCCTGGACGTGATCGCATTCGTCAATCTGAACCTGCACCGCGACCAGTTCCAGCAAGTACGTCAAGTCGAGCAGGCAATTCGCCAATTCCCGGAAATTCTCGAGTGCTATACGATTTCCGGCGACTTTGATTACCTGTTGAAAGTCGTCGCCCGCGACTTGAAATCACTCTCCAATTTTTTGACTGACCGCCTGATGCAGGTGCCGGGCGTGGCCGGCGTACGCTCGACCGTATGCCTGGAAGAAATCAAGCCGCCCAGCAGCCTGCCGGTGGAATTGCGCAACGGCTGATCTGCCGATACGGTCCGGCAGACACCGGTCTTGCCTGTCTGTCCTGCTGATTTTCTGCAACTATTTTCAGAAAAGCTGTGCTGGAGCTTTTTGGCCGCAACGCTTACTTTGACAAAATTTATTTGTAATTAAGACAATAAATCGGATTATCCCTTACACTCTGGGTCCGTAAAATAGGGCTTATCAAGCAGTATGGACACCGACAAGCGCAATCCATTCAGGTTTCCCAGGCATGATGCTGCGCAAGCTATGCGCGCGCGCCATATGCTGATGGCAAATGTGTCGTATCTGACCATCATCAGCTTCGTGATCTATTGCAGCTACGCCGGTCTGTTTCGGCTGTCGCCACCGGTCACGATCGGTTTTGCGATACTGGCGCTGGCAATCAATCTGCTGTTTTACCTGGCAGTTTGCAGCGGCTGGAACCTGCGCCTGACTGACCCCAGCATGACGCTGCCGCAGATTACCGTCAGCACGATATGGCTGATGTTTGTGCTGTTTTTCATCGACCAGGTGCGCGGCGCCGTGCTGACCTTGTTCCTGATTACCTTTGTGTTCGGCATCTTCCGCCTGCGCACGCCGCAATTCGTCGGCTCGGCGGTGTTTGCGCTGATTGGCTATGCCGGCGTGATCGGCTTGCTGGCGCTGCGTTATCCGCAGTCAACCAACTTGCGTATCGAATTGCTGCAATGGGTATTGCTAGCGATGGTGCTGCCGTGGTTTGCAGTCATCGGCGCCTACAACACCAATATTCGCCGTGCGCTACGCCAACGCAACCTCGATCTCGAAAAGGCACTGGCGACTATCAAACGGCTGGCTTCTCATGACGAGCTGACCGGCATTTACAATCGGCGCTTTTTCCTGGATACGTTGCATCACGAAAAATCGCGCGCTGAGCGCGAACATCAGCCATTTTGCCTGGCGCTGCTGGATCTGGATCTGTTCAAAAACGTCAATGACCGCTATGGCCACCTGGTCGGTGATGAAGTGTTGCGCAGCTTTGCCAAGCGGGTGCAAATCGAAATCCGGCAGGCAGATTACTTTGCCCGCTATGGCGGCGAAGAGTTTGCGTTGCTGCTGGTGGATACTGGCCTGGAAGAGGCACTTACCATTGTCGAACGGATACGCCAGAAAATCGCTGCACAATCATTTGCCGATGTCGCGCATGCCCTCACGGTCTCCATTGGCGTGACTGCCTACTGCAGCGGTGAAGCCACCACCGAAACCATCGGCCGCGCCGACCGGGCGCTGTATGCGGCCAAGAACAGTGGCCGCAACCGCGTCGAAAAAGCCATTTATACTGACGTCCTCCCCTGAATTTACCGACGCCATGCCGGGCGAGGATGACAACCGCACTGCGGCGCACGCAGCCCGGCTGCCATCCTTGATTGCGCAGCAGTTACTGGCCAAGCCGGCATTAAGCTTGAATAGTTGTTACATGCCAACTTTTTAAAGCTTTCAGCCCGGCAACCCGTGCTACCCTATGTCAACAAAGTAGGCAGCTTTTCGGTTACAGGCCATCATGCATAACTTGTTACGTTTTCCAAAGGACGACCCGGCTCAGGCGATGCGTGCGCGTCACACCATATTATCGGCGGTTTCCTATCTGACCATCGTCAGCTTTGTACTCTACTGCAGCTATATCGGCTTGTTCCGCCTGCCGCCTGCTGATTTATGGGTCTATGTAGCGCTAGCGTTTACCATTCATGTACTGTTTTACGCGGCGATCTGCTCCGGCTGGAACCTGCGCCTGACTGACCCCAGCATGACCCTGACGCAGATTTGTGTCAGCATCCTGTGGATGATGTTCGTGCTGTATTACATCGACCTGGTGCGCGGCGCGGTGCTGGTGCTGTTCATGGTTATTTTCGTCTTCGGCATTTTCCGGCTGCGCATGACCCAGTTCATCGGCGCCGCCATCTTCGCGCTGGCAGGCTATGGCGTCGTCATTGCACTGCTCGCCTATCGTCATGCGCAATCAATCAATCTGCACATCGAGGTGCTGCAATGGATGCTGCTGGCAATGGTGCTGCCCTGGTTTGCCGTGCTGGGCGCGTATATCAGCAATATCCGCAGCAAGCTGCGCCAAAACAACAAAGAAATGGCCAAAGCGCTCGCAACCATCGAGCATTTGGCATCCCATGACGAACTGACCGGCATTTATAGCCGGCGGTATTTCCTTGATGCGCTGCGCCGCGAACAGTCGCGTGCCGAACGCGATCATCAGCCGTTTTGCCTGGCGCTGCTGGACCTGGATCTGTTCAAGAACGTCAACGACCGCTACGGCCACTTGGCCGGCGACGATGTGCTGCGCAGATTCGCCGAATGCGTGCAGACGCAAGTACGACAACACGACTATTTTGCCCGCTATGGCGGCGAGGAATTTGTATTGCTGCTGGTGGACGCCGACATGGCATTGGCGAGCAGCATACTTGAACGCATCCGCATCCAGGTCGAGGCGCAGGCATTTCCGCACGTCGATCACCGCATCACGGCGTCGATCGGCATTGCCCAATACCGTTCGGGTGAAACCCTAAATGACTTGATCGGCCGCGCCGACCGGGCACTGTATGCGGCCAAGGGTGGAGGACGCAATCGCATACAAGCGGCGATTGAGTAAATTTCCCATACCCGAAAAGCCAAACCACAGTAAAAAAGCGCGGGCCGGTCAATCCGGTCCGCGCTTTATTTTTGTCTATCCCGATCAGGAAATAGACGTCGCCGGCATCAGGCTGCCAGGCGCTTTTCCAGCTGCGCCTTGGTCTCTTCCAACTCGGCCGGCAAGTGGTATTTCAGCTTGTCGAACAATTCGGCATGCAGCTTCAATTCCGCCTGCCATGCTGCCTTGTCGACCGAGGTGATGGTGTTGAACTGTTCCTGCGAGAAATCGATGCCATCCCACTGCAGGTCGCCATACTGCGGCGTGACGCCGAAGATGTTTTCGACGCCGCTGGCCTTGCCTTCGATGCGGTCCAGCATCCACTTCAGCACGCGCATATTGTCGCCGAAGCCAGGCCAGACAAACTTGCCGTTTTCATCAGTCCTGAACCAATTGACGCAATAGATCTTCGGTTGCGTGGCACCGGATGCCTCGACCTTCTTGCCCATGTCGAGCCAGTGCCGGAAGTAGTCGCTCATGTTGTAGCCCATGAACGGCAGCATCGCGAACGGATCGCGCCGCACCACGCCCATCTGGCCGGCGGCAGCAGCCGTGGTTTCGGAACCCATGGTGGCAGCCATGTAGACGCCTTCGATCCAGTTGCGCGCTTCGGTGACCAAAGGCACCGTGGTCGAGCGGCGGCCGCCAAAAATGAAGGCCGAGATCGGCACGCCGGCCGCATCGTCCCAGGCCGGATCGATGACCGGGTTTTGGGTGGCGGCAACGGTAAAGCGGGCGTTCGGATGCGCAGCCTTGCGGCCGGTTTCCTTGCCGATTTGCGGAGTCCAGTCCTTGCCCTGCCAGTCGATCACATGGGCCGGCGCTTCCTTGGTCATGCCTTCCCACCAGACATCGCCATCGTCGGTCAATGCGACGTTGGTGAAAATCGTGTTGGCGGTCAAGGATGCCATGCAGTTGGAATTGGTGGCGGTATTGGTGCCGGGCGCCACGCCGAAATAGCCGGCTTCCGGGTTGATCGCGTACAGGCGGCCATCGGCACCCGGCTTGATCCAGGCAATGTCGTCGCCGATGGTGGTGACTTTCCAGCCGTTGAAGGCTTTCGGCGGGATCAACATCGCGAAGTTGGTCTTGCCGCAAGCCGACGGGAAGGCAGCGGCGACATAATGCTTTTTGCCTTCGGGCGACTCAACACCGAGAATCAGCATGTGTTCAGCCAGCCAGCCCTGGTCGCGGCCCATGGTCGAGGCGATGCGCAGCGCAAAGCACTTCTTGCCCAGCAAGGCATTGCCGCCGTAGCCGGAACCGTACGACCAGATTTCGCGGGTTTCCGGGAAATGGACGATGTATTTGGTGGCGTTGCACGGCCATGCCACATCCTTCTGGCCGGCGGCAAGCGGCGCGCCGACCGAGTGAATGCATGGCACGAACTCGCCATCGGTGCCCAGCACGTCATAGACGGCCTTGCCCATGCGGGTCATGATCTTCATGTTGACCGCGACATACGGCGAATCGGACAGTTCGACGCCGATGTGGGCGATCGGCGAACCCAGCGGGCCCATCGAAAACGGCACCACATACATGGTGCGGCCCTGCATGCAACCGTCGAACAAACCGTTCAGGGTGGTGCGCATCTCGGGCGGCGCCATCCAGTTGTTGGTCGGTCCGGCATCTTCCTTTTTGGCCGAGCAGATGAAAGTGCGGTCTTCGACCCGCGCCACGTCAGACGGATCGGAGCAGGCCAGGTAGCTGTTTGGGCGCTTGGCGTCATTCAGCTTTTTCATGGTGCCGGCGGCGACCATTTGCGCGCACAGGGCGTCATACTCTTCTTGCGAGCCGTCGCACCAGTAAATCCGCTCCGGCTTGGTCAGGGAAGCGACTTCTGCTACCCAGTTGATCAGTTTTTGCTGCTTAACAAATGATGGAGCGTTCAATGCTGCAACGCCACCCATGACGGGCTGATTCATAAAAACTACCTCCAATGCCAATAAAGAATTCTGTCTTGTCCCGGCACGGCAGGATCGTCGTCAGCTTGTCGCCAGCCTACACTGGCGAAACGGCGGTCTTGTCGAAGGACGGTCAGGGTACGACCGCGCTACCCTATAAAATATATGTACTGGCTCGGGCCAGATGGACATGCAATCCGCATGGATGCTTACGGAAAATAGGTTGGGGATTGTACACCCCGCCATCCGTTCACCTCAATGCTTTGAGTCAAAAATGTAGTAAAAATTAGTTGAGTTTTGTAGTCAACTATTCGCATTTCCACCAGACACGTTATTTTGTTACGAAAATTCAATAACTTTTGTTAATTTCCATGAAAATTGCCATT
>JAKFFK010000230.1:0-8999 GCA_036675285.1 Paucimonas sp.
TTTGCGAGCACTTGATATATATAAAGTCATCCGGCAACTTGCGTTACCGGCGCATTTCCATCAAGCGCCCACACTTATCGGCTGTTAATTGTTAAAGAACTTCTTTAATCTTTTCTGCCTGGCTTTGCAGCCTTGCTTCGAATCGTTTTGTTCGTCAGCAGCAGAGAAATGAGATTATGCAGCACCTGCATCTAACCGTCAACACCCTTTCGCGAATTTTTTGTTGTCTATAGCAAATAATTTCGCAAATCGCGCTCAATACTAATGATGGCGATCATTTATCGGTAAATGTTGGCGGACGCTTTTCCATAAATGCCTGCATGCCCTCTTTCTGATCTGACGTGGCAAAGGTGGCATGAAATAGCCGCCGCTCGAATTGCACGCCTTCGGTCAGACTGGTTTCATAAGCCCGATTGATCGATTCCTTGACCATCATCGCGATCGGCTGTGACATGCCGGCAATGATAGTGCCAGCTGCCAGCGCTTCTTCAATCAGCTTGTCGGCAGGAACAATGCGCGACACCAAGCCGGCCCGCTCTGCTTCATTGGCATCCATCATGCGCGCCGTCAGGCACATATCCATGGCCTTGGCCTTGGATACTGCACGCGGCAGCCGCTGGGTGCCGCCGGCGCCGGGAATGATGCCCAGCTTGATTTCAGGCTGACCGAACTTGGCGCTATCGGCGGCGATGATGAAGTCGCACATCATGGCCAATTCGCAGCCGCCGCCCAGTGCAAAGCCGGCCACTGCGGCAATCACCGGCTTGCGGATACGCCGAATATGCTCCCAGTTGCGGGTAATGTAATCGCCCTTGTAGGCATCCATGAAACTGTAGTTCGCCATGACACTGATATCCGCACCGGCGGCAAAGGCTTTTTCGCTGCCGGTCAGAACCATGCATCCAATTTCAGAATCGGCATCGAATTTTTGCAGCGCTTCCCCGAGCTCATTCATCAATTCATCATTGAGCGCATTTAATGCCTTGGGCCGGTTCAAGCGAATCAATCCCACCTTGCCATGCACCTCTACCAGAATATTGGCGTAGTCCATTAGATCTCCTTGAGAGTATTAATAAGTGAATTACGAAATTGTAGACTTTTTACAAATTTCCATTTGGGTTTTCCACCCTTGCTGATCGGTGGGTCTTGCTAGGTTTGAGATAACGCAACCCTCGCCATAGATAACTAAATACCATGAAGGCTCACTGTTTTCAGCCATGTGGAGTGCGACGCTTGCCCCGAAAGATTGCCAGTCACAGCATCATGACTGCCTGGGCATCCGAATTATTTGCATGGCTTACCTTCATGCCATTCAAATTTTGGTTAACTGAAATTTCCAGGGGAGCTTCCTATATGGATGCCTTGCATCATGATTGCGTCGAAATTCTTAGCCGACTGTCCACCGCGCTCGACCTGGAATTCCGGGATGGCTACGACAGCTTGCTTAACAAGGTGGAACGCATTTTCCGCACAGAAGAACAATGGATGGAAGAGATTAATTTCTCTGAACTCAAACACCACCGGGAACAACATGCCAGCATACTCGGCAGCCTGTACCAAGGGCAAGCCAAGATCATGACGGGAAATGTGCAGGCGGGCCGCGACATCATTGAAAAATTATTGCCGGAATGGCTGCTCTTTCATGCCACGACCATGGACACGGCTCTGGCTAATGAAATGCAGATGGCAGCGCAGGCTAGCTAAAGCCCGCATCGCCCGGTCGTGCAGCCATCAACGTGCTGCAGGTAATTTTGGCAACAGCACCCACATTTTGCCTGCCTGCTTCATTTTGCCTGCATTGTCCGCCGCGTTCGGGCCAAAGCCCCAAAAGAAATCTGCCCGGACTGCGCCGCGGATGGCGCCGCCAGTATCCTGCGCCAGCATCAATCGCCGCAGCGGCTTTTCACTATTCGGCTGCGTAGTGGCTAAAAATACCGGCGCTCCCAATGGTATGAAGCGCGGATCGACCGCAATAGAACGCTGCGTCGACAATGGCACACCGAGTGCCCCATTTGGTCCTTTTTGCGGGTCCGGCAGTTTTTCTTCCCTGAAGAATACATAACTAGGGTTGGCGTTCAGCAACTCTTGCTGGCGCTTGGGATTTGCCGCGACCCAGGCCTTGATGCTCTGTGCCGAGGCTTGCGACAAGGTCAACTCACCCTTGTCCACCAGATAGCGGCCGATTGATTTATACGGATGGCCATTTTGATCCGCATAAGCGACACGCACGGTTTCATTGCTGTCAGCCAGTTGCACCCGGCCAGAGCCTTGCACCTGCAGGAAAAAGGCTTCGATTGGATCATCCACCCATACCAGCTCTGTGCCCGCCAGCGCATTGGACTGCGTCATTTCAGCGCGGGATGGATAAGGCAGCACTTTGCGGCCAACCACTTTGCCGCGCAGACGCATGCCTTTCAATTCCGGATACTGTTCGCCCAGATCAATTACCAGCATATCGTCAGGCACGCGATGCAAAGGCGTCTGATATGCGCCACCACGCTTGCGCGCACCGTGCAACAGGGGTTCGTAATACCCGGTGACCATGCCCTGCTCCGTGCCATCGGCATTGGCAACCCGATGTGGCACGAAAAAACTTTCAAGAAAAACACGAATTGCCATTTCATCGCCGGCATTGACAGTGCGGGCAATCGTACAAGGTTCTTGCCAGTCGGCTTTCTTCACCAAAACGTTGCAGGAGGCAATGAAGGCTGGCCATGCCTGCCGCAAATCATCCTGTTGCCAACCTGGTAATTCGGAAAAGCTTCCCGGTCTGAGTGTCTCGACTGGTGCCACCGGCGCCGGTGCCGGTGGTACTGGTGGCTTGCTTTCGGGAGTGATTGTGGTGCATGCCTGCATGCCGATGACGACGCAGAACACGGATGCGAGTAAACTGATGTGCTTAAATTTCATGTTGGATCAAAACTATGTGGCTATTAATGCTGGAGGCCGGTGTGGCCATGTTTTTGCTGGTGTTTATCGTGTGGTGGACCATGTTTTCAGGAAAAAAACCCACAGCACCCACTCAAGTCCTGAAAAAATCCCCGCCACCGCAGGACCAGGAATCTTGAGGGCTCTGCACCGCCCGCATGTTCTCTAGTGCAGCGTGCGCGGCAGGGACAACACGAATTCAGGAATTTTGGTCGCGAATTGCTCGCCATCTTCAGCGACACAGAAGTATTCACCGGTCATCGAGCCTTGCGGCGTTTTCAGGGTAGCGCCGCTGGTGTATTCGAACTGCTCGCCGGGCTGCAGGAACGGCTGCTGCCCGACCACGCCGAGGCCACGTACTTCTTCGATATGGTTGTTGGCATCGGTAATGACCCAGTGACGCGAAATCAGCTGGGCGGCAATCTGCCCGGTATTCTTGATCGTGATCGCGTAGGCGAATGCATATCGCAAACGATCAGGGTCGGACTGATCGGCCAGATATTGGGTTCTGACGGACACCGTCAATTCATAGGCTGCCATAAGATTCCTCGATTTTTCGCTGGGCAGATTCTTTCAAGCTCGACGCTCGCAAGACAAGTGAGCGATTGCACACCAAATTCCATCAGTATGCAAGGATTTATCTCAAGCTGAACAGGTAAAATAGCGGATCTCTTTGAAAATCGTGATTATGCCAAGCTACCGAATTGCCCCCAGCATCCTGTCCGCCGACTTTGCCCGCCTCGGCGAAGAAGTCCGCAATGTCGTTGCCGCCGGCGCCGACATTATCCATTTCGATGTAATGGATAACCATTATGTGCCGAACCTGACCATCGGGCCGCTGGTATGCCAGGCAATCCGCCCGCATGTCGCGGTGCCGATCGACGTGCATCTGATGGTCAAGCCAGTCGATCGCCTGATCCCTGACTTTGCCAAGGCCGGTGCCAACATCATCACCTTCCATCCGGAAGCTTCCGAGCATATCGACCGCACGCTGCAGCTGATCCGCGACCAGGGCTGCAAGGCCGGACTGGTGTTCAATCCGGCCACACCCTTGCATTACCTGGACCATGTGATGGACAAGATCGACATCATCCTGATCATGTCGGTCAATCCCGGCTTTGGCGGGCAATCTTTCATTCCTGAAGCCTTGAAAAAGATCGAAGCGGTGCGCCGGCTGATCGATGCATCGGGCCGCGACATCATGCTGGAAGTCGATGGCGGCATCAAGGTGGAGAATATCGCCGCAGCGGCACGCGCCGGGGCCGACACCTTTGTCGCCGGGTCGGCGATTTTCGGCCAGGCGGATTACAAGGCTGTCATCGATGCGATGCGCGCCGAACTGGCGCGCCAATGACGGCACGCCAGCCACTGATGCTCAAGGGGATCCGCGCGGTGATTATTGACCTGGATGGCACCATGGTCGATACCGCGCCGGACTTCCAGATAGCGATCAATCGCATGCGTGCCGAACTGGCGCTGGCGCCGCTCGGCATCGACACGATCAAGGATTTTGTCGGCAAGGGAACGGAAAACCTGATGCGCCGGGTGCTGGGCGTCGATTTCGCGCCGGACCAGGTGGAACAGCATTTTCCGCAGGCACTGGCATCGTATCTGCAGCATTATCATGCCATTAATGGCGACTACTGCAGCCTTTACCCGGGCGTACGGGAAGGATTGGGAGCCTTGCAACAGGGCGGCTTGCGCCTGGCATGCGTGACCAACAAGCCGATTGCGTTTGCCACCCCCTTGCTGGAAAAGACTGGCTTGCTGCCTTATTTTGAGCTGGTATATGGCGGCGACTCGCTGCCCAGAAAAAAGCCCGATCCCCAACCGCTGCTGCAGGTCTGTGCCGATTTTTCGCTGGCGCCGCGCCAGGTCGTGGCGATCGGTGACTCGTCCAACGATGCGCAAGCCGCACGGGCGGCCGGTTGCTGGGTATTGAACGTACCGTACGGCTACAACCACGGGCAACCTATACAAGAAGTCGATTCAGATGGTATAGTTTCCACGCTGCTCGACGCAGCACTCCTACTTTCTGCATGAATAACCGTATGTTTCTCGACAAAAAACGTGAAATGACATTGCCCGGCGCTTTTGAGGCTTGGCTATGGCGACGCTGGCACTCCTGAGCCCTGTGGCTTTGCCCTGCACGCTGACCGCGCATGCATTTTTGTACGGTTAGCAACGTTTTTTGAACCAAACCCTTCGCTATTGTCCGCTCGTTCTACAATAGCGCCTGGAGAGAAACATGACCGAACTCGAATTCAAATCGCTGGCCACGCAAGGCTACAACCGCATCCCGATGATCGCCGAGGCATTCGCTGATCTGGAAACGCCGCTGACCCTGTATCTGAAACTGGCACAGCCGCATCACAGCGGCAAGAATACCTTCCTGCTCGAATCGGTGGTCGGCGGCGAACGCTTCGGCCGCTATTCGTTCATCGGCTTGCCGGCGTCGACCCTGCTGCGCAGCTTCGGCAACCGGATTGAAGTCGTCACGAATGGCGAAGTGGTCGAACGTGCACAAGGCAATCCGCTCGATTTCATCGCGCATTTCCAGGCGCGCTACAAGGTCGCGATCAGCCCGGGCATGCCGCGCTTTTGCGGTGGCCTGGCCGGCTATTTCGGCTACGATGCGGTGCGTCACATCGAAAAACGACTGGCGCATAGCGCGCCCAGAGATGACCTGGGCTTGCCTGAAATCCAGTTGCTGCTGACCGAAGAACTGGCGGTGATCGACAACCTGTCCGGCAAACTGTACCTGATCGTGTATGCCGATCCGAACCAACCGGAAGCCTATTCGAAAGGCCGCCAGCGTCTGAAGGACTTGCGCGCCATGCTCAGGCGCGCGGTGGATGCGCCGGTGACTTCGGCCTCGGTTCGCACCGATGCCATCCGGGATTTTGCCCGCGACGAATACCTGCAAGCCGTAAGAAAGGCCAAGGAATACATCATGGCCGGCGACCTGATGCAGGTGCAGGTCGGCCAGCGCATCCGCATGCCTTACGTCGATGCGCCATTGTCGCTGTACCGCGCGCTGCGCTCACTGAATCCGTCACCGTACATGTATTTCTACAATTTCGGCGACATGCAGATTGTCGGCGCGTCACCGGAAATCCTGGTGCGTAATGAAGCCATTGGCGACGGCAAGAAAAAAGTGACGATCCGGCCGCTGGCTGGCACCCGGCCGCGCGGTTCGACCCCGGAACACGATCAGCAACTAGCCACGGAATTACTGGCCGATCCAAAGGAAATTGCCGAACACGTGATGCTGATCGATCTGGCGCGCAACGATATCGGCCGTATTGCCGAGATTGGCAGCGTCAAGGTGACCGACAAGTTCGTGATTGAAAAATATTCGCACGTGCAGCACATCGTCTCGAATGTTGAAGGCACCTTGAAACCGGACATGTCGAACCTGGATGTGCTGAAGGCGACCTTCCCGGCCGGCACCCTGTCGGGCGCGCCCAAGGTGCGGGCAATGGAATTGATCGATGAGCTCGAGCCGACCAAGCGCGGCATCTATGGCGGGGCCTGCGGCTACCTGTCGTTCGGCGGCGAAATGGATCTGGCGATTGCGATTCGCACCGGCGTGATCAAGGATGGCATGCTGTACGTGCAAGCCGCCGCCGGCGTGGTGGCAGACTCGGTACCGGAGATGGAATGGCAGGAAACCGAAAACAAGGCGCGCGCCGTATTGCGCGCAGCCGAGCAAGTGCAAGACGGACTGGATGGGGAGATCTGACATGTTACTGATGATCGACAACTACGACTCTTTTACCTATAACCTGGTCCAATATTTTGGCGAACTCGGTGAAGACGTACGCACTTTCCGCAATGACGAAATCACGATCGAGCAAATCGCCCAGCTGAACCCGGCACGCATTTGCATTTCTCCTGGGCCGTGCACGCCGCATGAAGCCGGTGTATCGGTGCCGGTACTGCAACAGTTTGCCGGTAAAGTCCCGATTCTGGGCGTGTGCCTGGGTCACCAGAGCATCGGTGCTGCCTTTGGCGGCGAGGTAGTGCGTGCCCAGCAAGTCATGCATGGCAAGACATCGGTGATCGAGCACACTGGCGTAGGCGTATTCAAGGATTTGCCAAGCCCCTACACCATCATTCGCTATCATTCGCTGGCGATCGAACGTGCATCGCTGCCGGCTTGCCTGGAAGTGACCGCCTGGACCGCGGATGGCGAAATCATGGGCGTGCGACATACGGAATTCAATATCCAGGGCGTGCAGTTTCATCCGGAATCGATCCTGTCGGAACACGGTCATGCGCTGCTCAAGAACTTTTTGGCAGCCTGAGATGCGCAGCCTGATTTTTTGCACCCTGCTGCTGGCGCATGCCGGCGTCAGCGCCGGTGTCCTGGAGAAATGCCAGGCAGAGAAAAATGACGCTGATGCCGTGCAGCTCTGCATCGAAACCGCGCAAATGCGCTCGACCAATCAGTTGCGCAAAGTCAGTGCGGCAGCAAAGGCCACGATCCGCAACAAGACCCAGCACGACGGCAGCAAGGCGATTTTGCGCGAGTATCGGTTGATGGAAGCGCGCCATGTGCGCGAACGCAGCAGCCAGTGCCGCAAGCAATTAGCCGGCCTCGACCGGATGGTCTGTATCGCCGACATGAATTACGCGCATATCGAGCAGCTGGCACGCTTCCATCAGGATGACCCGGCAGCCACAGGCGCTCTCACGCCGCCAGCCATTGCGCCACGATAGCGCCGCTGTTCAACATTGAATAACCGAATCAGGAGTCTCGCATGTCGATCACCCCACAAGAAGCCCTTTTGCGCTGCATTGATCACCGTGAAATCTTCCACGATGAAATGCTGTCGCTGTTTCGTAAAATCATGGGCGGAGAAATGTCTCCGATCATGATTGCAGCCCTGACCATGGGCCTGCGGGTGAAAAAGGAATCGATCGGCGAAATTACCGCCGCCGCCCAGGTGATGCGGGAATTTGCCACCAAGGTCGAAGTTGCCGATGCCGACCAGCTGCTGGACATCGTCGGCACCGGCGGCGATGGCGCCAATACCTTCAATATTTCCACCGCCTCGCTGTTTGTCGCGGCAGCGGCCGGCGCGCGTGTCGCCAAGCATGGCGGACGCAGCGTGTCGTCATCTTCCGGCAGCGCCGATGCAATGGAGGCACTTGGCGTGAATATCAACCTGAAGCCGGAACAGGTGGCGCAGTCAATTGCGCAAACCGGCATCGGCTTCATGTTTGCGCCGAACCACCATGCCGCAATGAAGCATGCGGCGCCGGTGCGCAAGGAACTGGGCGTGCGCACGATTTTCAATATCCTCGGACCGCTGACCAACCCGGCCGGCGCCGCCAATATCCTGATGGGCGTGTTCCATCCGGACCTGGTCGGGATTCAGGTCAGGGTATTGCAGCGGCTGGGCGCACAGCGTGCCGTGGTGGTGTGGGGACGCGACAATATGGATGAAGTATCGCTCGGCGCCGCCACCATGGTGAGCGAACTGATCAATGGCGAAATTCGCGAGTATGACGTGCATCCGGAGGATTTCGGACTGCAGATGGTGGCCAGCCGCAACTTGAAAGTGACCGGCGCGGCTGAGTCCAAGGAAAAAATTCTCGAAGCGCTGGACAACAAACCCGGCCCGGCGCGCGACATCGTCGCCTTGAATGCCGGCACGGCCCTGTTTGCCGCCGGGATTGCGCCCGACATCGGCGCGGGCCTGGCCAAGGCCCGCGAAGCAATCGCCTCCGGGGCTGCGCGTGCCAAGCTGGCGCAATTCGTGAAAGTAACGCAACAGCTTGGCAGCGCGGACTGATTGTCGCCACCTTTTTTACAGCTCATTTAGCCTCAAGAAGAACATGTCTGACATCCTAAACAAGATCCTGGCCGTCAAGGCCGATGAAATCGCTGCCGCCAAAAAATACCAAGATTTTGCCAGCCTCAGGCGCGAAGTGGAAAGCAATGTCGAAGCCAGGAAAAATGTGCGCGGATTCGAAACCAGTCTACGCACGAAAATCGCTGCCGGCATGGCTGGCGTGATCGCCGAAGTGAAGAAAGCATCGCCGTCGAAGGGCATCCTGCG
>JAKFFK010000099.1:0-8904 GCA_036675285.1 Paucimonas sp.
GAGCCTGGCGAAATCGGCGCGCAGCCTGCCGGCGTTTTCAGCCAATGCGCATTACGTGATCAATATACTGGCTGCCGATCAAACGGCGTTGGCCGACCGCTTTTCGCGGCGCATCGAGAATCGCTTTGACGGTGTGGCATTCGACTTGTCAGCTGCCGGCTTGCCGATCTTGCGCGGTGCGGCAGCCTGGTTTGAATGCCGCAACAAGAGCCGCTATCCGGAAGGCGACCATGTGATTTTTGTTGGCGAAGTCGAGCATTGCGACGTACATGCACAACCGGCGCTGATTTTCCATGGCGGCAAATACGTTGCAACCGATATTGAATAAACCCTGCCATGCCGATGCCGGCCATTTTCCATTCTAGCGACTGCCCACCATGACCGCTGCCCTCTCTGCCAAAAAAGCCAAAGCTCAGTTCCATTGGGATGATCCGCTATTGCTCGAGCAACAATTGACCGACAGCGAGCGCATGGTGCGCGACGCTGCCCGTGCATATTGCCAAGACAAGCTGCAACCGCGGGTGCTTGACGCGTTCCGCCATGAACGGATGGACCCGAGCATTTTCCGTGAAATGGGTGAGCTCGGCTTGCTCGGTGCAACTATTCCGGAACAGTATGGCGGCGCCGGCTTGAACCATGTCAGCTATGGCTTGATCGCGCGTGAAGTCGAATGCGTCGATTCCGGTTACCGGTCGATGATGAGCGTGCAATCGTCGCTGGTAATGGTGCCGATCCATGTATTCGGCACCGATGCGCAACGGCAGCAATACCTGCCGAAACTGGCAAGCGGCGCCGCGATCGGCTGCTTTGGCCTGACCGAACCGGATCACGGCTCGGACCCCGGTTCGATGGTCACGCGGGCGAAAAAAATCGCCGGCGGCTATGCGCTTTCCGGCAGCAAGATGTGGATCACCAATTCGCCGATCGCCGACATCTTCGTGGTCTGGGCCAAGGATGACGCAGGCGACATACGCGGTTTCATCCTGGAAAAAGACATGCCGGGATTGTCTGCGCCGGCGATTCACGGCAAGTTCGGCTTGCGCGCATCGATTACCGGCGAAATCGTCATGGATGGCGTATTCTGCCCGGAAGAAAACGCTTTCCCCGATGTGCGCGGCTTGAAAGGCCCTTTCACCTGCCTCGATTCGGCGCGCTTCGGCATCGCCTGGGGCGCCTTGGGCGCAGCCGAATCCTGCTGGCATATCGCGCGCCAGTATGTGCTGGACCGCAAGCAATTCGGCCGCCCGCTGGCAGCCAACCAATTGATCCAGAAAAAGCTGGCCGACATGCAAACCGATATCACCTTGGGCTTACAGGGTTGCCTGCGGCTGGGGCGCATGAAGGATGAAGGCACGGCAGCGGTGGAAATCACCTCGATGATGAAACGCAATTCCTGCGGCAAGGCGCTCGATATCGCCCGTGTCGCCCGCGACATGTTGGGTGGTAACGGCATCTCGGATGAATACGGCGTGATCCGCCACATGCTGAACCTGGAAGTCGTCAATACCTATGAAGGCACGCACGATGTTCATGCGCTGATTCTCGGGCGGGCGCAAACTGGTCTGCAGGCATTCCAACCGTAATTTTTGGCCCGCAGAAGGATAAATAATTTTCGGGAAAAAACAACTGAACAATCACAGCAACTGGTGCAAATTCTTTGCATCCAGCTTATATTTTTTGCATCAATATCTTTCAGGAATTCTTCCTGAAAACTTCTCCCGCTTGGCTGCATTCCCTCTTTAGAGCCTATCTGCGCCATATCTGGCATTCACTCAATAATTTTCCCGAAGCGAACAATTTTCTGCATTTATTGCATTTTTGCAACAAATTATTTATTTGACCCATCGCATTTCCCTAGTTGATTTTCCTCTATGAAACTACTTCAGATATTTACTTAAGTAATTTCAGTTATCCAAACATGTGATTAGCCCCATCAGCAAGTCAATAACGATAATAAAAATGTAGTGAAGAAATAATTTTTACCAAACACCAATGGCTACCCAGGTATTGATCCTCATTAATCGCCTCATTGGCTGATTTTCTTCACGATTCACAGCGTCTGAGTACGGCACTGCCCCAGCATTTTGGCGGGCAGGCGATTGCCGGTGCGGCACAACATAAAAGTTAAACAGGGAAGTAGAAAAATGAAAAAGAAGCTTATTGCAGCGTTGATTTTATTCGCCACGACCAATGCTGCATTGGCCAGTGAATTTGACGTTACTGCCTATCGTTTGCTCGTGAGCGGCAATACCATTTCGACCGGCGTTTCGCTGAGCGACGTGAGTGGCGCTGTCGGCAACAACGCACCCGGCAAAATTCAAATGTATTACGACTATGCCGATACCTATACGGGCTATGCGTCCAAGCCCAACTTCTGGAATGCCAACTGGTCAAGCTACCTGCAGGCGGGCAGCGCCCTCGGCCCGCTCGGTCCGCTGGGCTATGCCGGTCCACTGGGCTCAACCGGTCCTTTGTGGGGCGGGTCGTTCTCTTGGGGCAGCATTTCCTGGTTTCCCAGCAATTACTCGACATGGGTCGGCCGCTACTTCTGGAATGGCGATGCATTGTTCGGCTCGTCTACGCCATTCGGTCAGTCCGGGCCACTGGGCGCCAGCGGCCCGCTTTCCGAAAAAGCCCTGTACCGCGACATGCCGCACTTGAATGAAACAATCGGATCGGTCCACCAGGAGCAATCTTCGGATTACAATGATTTTCCACACCAGCTGGATCCTGCTGGCGTTTGGGGCATCCTTGGGCCCGCCGGGCCATTTGGTCCACTTGGTCCCTTGGGCTCGCTCGGCAAGCTGGGTTTTGGTGCTTCCGGCACGGTCGCGATCGATGCGAGCACCGGCGACATGGTCGTCAATGGCCAAGTCCAGCGTAAGCTGGCCGTGCAATACGATACCAGCACGCCGGTCACCTATCGCACCTATGACCTGTCCGAACTGTATCCGCGGCAAAACCTGATCAGCCGTCAGTCGAACCCGGCCGGTTTTGTCAACGACACTTCGTTCTCGGTCGATGCGGTTTCGCCCAGCTGCACGCTGAGCTACTCGTCGAGCCAGAACCACACTTACTATTTCAAGTCGAAATACGACCAGTTCGTATCGCTGCTGCTGACCAACACCAACGCCTACGCCGAGTTGGATTTCGACGTGTATATCAAGGCCGATCCGAGTGGCACGTTCAATGCGTCAACCGATGCCGCTGCCTGGTTTGGCAGCACGGCCAGGAAATTTGGCGTCAATACCGCATCGGCGCTGTGGGGTGGCAGTCCAATCGGCTATCAGGATTTTGCCGTGGCTCGAGCAAGAAAAAATGACGTGATCAAGGTGGTGGTCAAGGCGCCGTTTTATACCGGCTACGATATGTGCGGCTATCTGTTCCATGTCACCGGCACCGGCTTCCAGAGCAAAACCGGCACCGGCGAATTCACCGACTCGAGTCTGTTTGCACCACGCCGCACCAGCACCGCCACTGGGTACCGGACCTTCAATGTAACGGGCGTGCATCAACAGGCCTTGTCCTGGTAAACCGGTTCAGGTCAAAGTCGATCGTGCAACAAGGGAGGTCCGTCGATAGTGTTTTGCGGAGGGGTGCGCCGCCTACAGCAAACGTTTGAGGATGCCGGCTGAATCATGTGCAGCACGCCGCAGCCGGTCATTGACACCTTGCCAGGCAGCGGTTACCGGCGGCGCTTCCACCAGGATCAGATCGGCATCAGCGCCATCCATTGCCCGCAGCGCCGCATACAGGTCATGCGCATAGCCGTCGGGCGACTGCGGCAGACGGATGTGTGCTGCCGGCTTCACTGCCGGCAACTCCGTGCGATGCATGAGCGCGATGCGCTTGCCGGCTTGGGATAATTTTTCCAGCAAAAGCGTCAGCTCCTTGCCATCGATCAGCGCCACAGGTGTGCTGGGCGCATAGTGCGCATCGAGCGTGCCGGAAGCGCGCGGCGCAGCAATATCCGGCAGGCGCGGCATCGTGCCGATCACTTCGGCAATCTGCGCGCTGCTGATCTGTCCCGGCCGCAGCAATACCGGGCCAAGGCTTGTCATGCGCGATAAATCCAGGATCGTCGATTCAATTCCGACTTCGCTCTGTCCGCCATCAAGTACGCACGCGACAGGGCTTGTCCGACCGGTACCGAATTCGTCGAGCACATGTTGCGCCGTGGTTGGACTGACATGGCCGAACTTGTTGGCCGACGGCGCTGCGAGGCCACCCTGCCCGCCTTTGAACTCCCGCAACAAGGCAATGGCGACCGGGTGCGATGGGCAGCGCAAGCCGATCGAATCCTGGCCGCCGGACACGGCATCCGGAATATGCGCGGCACGATGTAAAATCAGCGTCAGCGGGCCAGGCCAGAATGCAGCGATCAGCTGGTGTGCCTGCTCGGGAATGTTGTCGGCCCAATAGCCGATATCGGCTTGCGGCGCCAGATGCACGATCACCGGATGATTCGGCGGACGACCCTTGGCGGCATAGATTTTGGCGACCGCCTGCGGATTTTCGGCATCTGCCCCAAGGCCATACACGGTCTCGGTCGGAAATGCGACCAGAGCGCCCTGCTCCAGCTGGCGTGCCGCAGCGGCTATTGCTACCTGTTGTTCCAGGATCATGTCGGGCATCGGGTATGGTTACGCTTAGACGGCAATGCCGAGCATTCTGCAGGCAGCATCAAAACTGGCCTGCGCTTCCCGCATGGTCGGCGCAACAAAGGTGACATGCCCCATCTTGCGGCCGCGCCTGGCATCGTCCTTACCATACAAATGCAAGCTGGCGCCAGGCAGCGCCAATACCCGGTCCCAGGCAGGTTCGCGCGCTTGCTGGCTACTGCCCTCGAACCAGACATCACCGAGAATATTCAACATGACCGCCGGCGAATGCTGGCGCACGTCGCCCAGCGGCAGCCGCGCCATCGCCCGCACCTGCTGGGCGAACTGGCTGGTGACGCAGGCATCGATCGTGTAGTGACCACTGTTGTGCGGGCGCGGCGCCATTTCATTGACCACCAGCGAGCCGTCCTGCAGCACGAAAAATTCGATGCACAAGACACCGACATAACCAAGCTTGCCAATGATCGCCAATGCCGCGTGCTGCGCCTTGTGCGCACATGCGTCCGACACGTTCGGCCCCGGCACGGTGGTGGAAAACAGAATGCCGTCGCGATGCACATTTTCGGCAATCGGGTAGACCACCGATTCGCCGTCAGCGCCGCGCGCCGCCAGCACCGAGACTTCGTAAGCCAGCGGCAGCATCTTTTCCAGTACGCAGGGCACGCCTTGCATGTCCTGGAAAGCGGCGCGCGCTTCGGCGCGCGTGCCAACCCGTACCTGCCCCTTGCCATCGTAGCCAAGGCGCACGGTTTTCAAAATGCCGGGCAGCAGCTCGTCACCAATCGCATCGATGTCGGCGTCTGCTGCGATCAGCATGTGCGGCGCCGGCAGCACGTGCGAGGTCGCGGCACATTCGGTAAAAAAACGCTTCTCGATCATCCGGTCCTGGGCAATCGACACGCAGTCGGCGGATGGTGCAACGAAGCTGGATGCAGCCAGATGCGCCATGCTGTGCGCCGGCACGTTTTCAAATTCGGTAGTGACCGCCACGCATTGCGCGGCCAGTTCGTCGAGCGCAGCAACGTCGTCGTAGCCAGCGACGAGCAAATGGTCGGCTGCGTGCCCGGCCGGGCAATCGTGTGCCGGTTCCAGCACCGCGACCTTGAAACCCATGGCCTGGGCAGCATGCGCGAACATGCGTCCCAGCTGGCCGCCGCCCATCACGCCCAGCCAGGTGGCAGGCGATGCAGCAGGAATGAAAGAGGCAGGTCGGTCGCTCATGCCGGCAGTGTCATGGCAAGCGCGGTCTGCGTCTGTTTGGCGCGGAATTCCTGCAGGCGTGCAGCCAGTGCATCATCAGTTGCAGCCAGCATGGCGATCGCAGTCAGGGCTGCATTGGCAGCGCCCGCTTCGCCGATGGCAAAGGTGGCCACCGGTATGCCCTTGGGCATTTGCACGATCGACAGCAGCGAATCCTCGCCGCGCAGGTATTTGGATGGCACTGGCACGCCCAGCACCGGCACGATGGTTTTGGCCGCCAGCATGCCCGGCAGGTGCGCCGCGCCGCCGGCACCGGCAATAATCGCCCGCAAGCCGCGGCTACGCGCCGACTCAGCATAGGCAAACATCTGGTCCGGCATGCGATGCGCGGAAATCACTTGTGCTTCATGGGCGATGCCGAAGTCTTTCAGCATCGTCACCGCATGCTGCATCACGTCCCAGTCGGACGACGATCCCATCACCACGCCGATCAGCGGCGCGCCTGCTTTTGCCTGTTCAGCCATGTCTGCCTCAATCCTTCAGGGTCTCGCCGGTCAGGCGCTCCAGGGCCTCGCGGTACTTGGCGCCGGTTTTTTCAATGACGTCGGCCGGCAAGGCCGGCGCCGGCGCAGTCTTGTTCCAGCTGGTCAGCGTTTCCAGGTAGTCGCGCACGAACTGCTTGTCGAACGATGGCGGTGACATGCCGGGCGCATACGAATCCGCCGGCCAGAAACGCGATGAATCGGCGGTTAGCACTTCATCCATCAGATGCAGGGTGCCGTTGTCGTCGAGACCGAATTCGAACTTGGTGTCGGCAATGATGATGCCGCGCGTGGCCGCATAATCGGCGGCCGTTTTATATAGTGCGATGCTGATATCGCGCATTTGTGCGGCAAGATCCTTGCCGATGCGGCTTTCCATGTCGGCAAAGCTGATGTTTTCGTCATGCGCGCCGAGCTCGGCCTTGGCAGCTGGCGTGAAAATCGGTTCAACCAGCTTGTCGGCCTGCCGCAGTCCTGTGGGCAACGCAATGCCGCAGATTGCGCCGGTCGCCTGGTAATCCTTCCAGCCGGAGCCGATGATATAGCCGCGCACCACCGCTTCGACCAGGATCGGCTGCAGGCGCTTTGCCACCACGGCGCGGCCCTTCACCTGTTCGACTTCATCCGGCGAAACCACTGATTCCGGCGCGATGCCGGTCAGATGATTCGGCACGATCGCACCGAGTTTGTCGAACCAGAAATTCGACATCTGGTTCAATACGCGGCCCTTGGCCGGAATCGGTTCATTCATCACCACGTCGAAAGCGGATAGCCGGTCGGTGGTGACAATCAGGATCTTGTCGTCGCCGACGGCGTAGTTGTCGCGCACCTTGCCGCGGCCGAGTACTGGTAGGGAAGTAATGCTGGACTGGTATAGGCTATTCATGGAATTTTCGGATACTTCGTTAGGTGCCCTGTAGCTCCTTCCCCTTCAAGGGGAAGGTTGGGATGGGGATGGGTTTCAATGTCGCAGCATGTTAACCCATCCCCATCCTGGCCCTCCCCCTGAAGGGAAGGGAAATGCCGATGGAAATGCTTACTGTACAACTTGCTTGAGTTCGCCTTTCTTGTATTTCTCTGCCATTTTTTCCAGCGACAGCGGTTTGATCCTGGCGGCCTGGCCTTCACAACCGAATGACAGGTAGCGTGCCTTGCAAATCTTCATCGCCGCTTCGCGCGCCGGTTTCAAATAGTCGCGCGGATCGAACTTGGATGGGTTCTCGGCGAAATAGCGGCGGATAGCAGCGGTCATCGCCAGGCGGATATCGGTATCGATATTGATCTTGCGCACGCCATGCTTGATGCCTTCCTGGATTTCCTCGACCGGCACGCCATAGGTTTCCTTCATGTCGCCGCCGAATTCGCGGATTTCGGCCAGCAATTCCTGTGGCACCGATGAAGAGCCGTGCATCACCAAATGGGTGTTCGGGATGCGCTGATGGATTTCCTTGATGCGCTCGATCGCCAGGATGTCGCCGGTCGGCTTGCGCGAAAATTTGTAGGCGCCATGCGAAGTGCCGATCGCAATCGCCAGCGCGTCGCACTGGGTCTGCTGGACAAAATCGGCGGCTTGCGCGACATCGGTGAGCAACTGTTCGCGGGTCATGGTGCCGTCGGCGCCGTGGCCGTCTTCCTTGTCGCCCTTCATGGTTTCGAGCGAACCAAGCACGCCGAGCTCGGCCTCGACGGTCACGCCGATCGAATGCGAAAACTCGACCACCTTACGCGACACATCGACATTGTATTCATAGCTGGCGACCGACTTGCCGTCTTCATTCAACGAACCGTCCATCATCACCGACGTGAAACCGGACTTGATCGCCGCCATGCACACCGCCGGCGACTGGCCGTGGTCCTGGTGCATCACCACCGGGATATGCGGATAGGCTTCGACGGCCGCCGAGATCAGGTGGCGCAGGAAGGCTTCGCCGGCATACTTGCGGGCGCCTGCCGAGGCTTGCATGATCACCGGCGCGCCGACTTCGTCGGCTGCAGCCATGATGGCGGAAACCTGTTCCAGGTTATTGACGTTGAATGCAGGCAGACCGTAGCCGTTTTCGGCGGCGTGGTCGAGCAGCTGGCGCATCGATACGAGTGGCATGGTAATTCTCCCAAATAATCAAATCAAATAAATCAGTATTAACAGTTTTCCCCGACCCGCACGATCTTCAGGGCATTGGTGCCGCCGACCTGTCCCATCGGCTCACCCCAGGTCACCACGATCATGTCACCTTTCTGTACCAGGCCCTTGGCCAGCAGCAAATCTTCGGCAGCTTTCATGACGGCTTCGCTATCGAGCGAATGGTTCATTTCAAACGTCTGCACGTTGCGGTACAGGGATGCCTTGCGCTGGGTACCCAGGACGTGGGTCATCGCCAGGATGGGAATGGCGATGTCATAACGGCTCATCCATAGCGCCGTGGAACCGGATTCGGTGAGGGCGACGATGGCTTTCACACCCAGATGGTGGGCAGTAAACAGGGCGCCATACGCGATCGACTGGTCCTGCAGGTCGCATTCGCCGCCCTGGTCACAGATCG
>JAKFFK010000073.1:0-41261 GCA_036675285.1 Paucimonas sp.
GGCGCCAACCACGCAATGGATCTGGTGATACGCGGTTATGTCCAGCCAGGCGATGCGGTATTGGTCGATGAGCCAGGCTACTATCCATTATTTACCAAGTTGAATTTGGCGCGTGCGCGCATTGTGGGCGTCAAGCGCAATCAAGACGGACCATGCCTGGACGATCTCAATGAAAAAGCGCGTGCCAGCGGCGCACGGATTTTTTTCACGCAGTCGCTCGCCCACAATCCCACGGGCGGCTCGATCACACTGGGTAACGCCTATGGCGTCTTGCGCATTGCGGAGGCGAATAACCTGATGATTGTGGAAGATGATCCATTTGCAGACATCTTGCCCTATTCGCTGCCCAGACTGGCCTCGCTGGATCAATTGGAGCGCGTCATCTACATCGGTTCTTTTTCCAAGACGCTGGCCGGGAGTTTTCGTGTCGGCTATGTCGCAGCGTCAAAGTCGGTTGCCAGCGAGCTTTGCAGGCTGCTGGTGGCAACCATCGTATCGACATCATCTTATAACGAGCGATTGATTTTCGCCTTGATCGATCAAGGACATTATCTTCGTCATCTGCGGGCGCTGCGCACCAGAGTCACTGAAGCCACCCAGCAGACAATCAAGGCATTGAATTCAGTAGGCCTGGATGGTTGCCGGCCTTTCGGCGGCGGATTCTATCTATGGGTGCATACACCGGCGAAACTGGTGGATGCCCACGCAGTGGCGCACGCAGCGGCGAAAGGAATTTTAATCGCACCTGCCATGGCATTTATCACGCAACCATCTGACATGGCTGCAATGCGGGTCAATGTCGCGCATGGACACAACCCTCAATTTATCACTTGGCTCAGCGACTATCTTTCCAAGAGCGCCGTGTAATTTCTGGCGTGCAGAGATTGGCCATGGCAGCGACGCATTCATGAGTTCGGCACCCATTTCTAAAATGGATTCAATCGGTAGATGCAACACAATAACGACTGCATAAGCAGGAAGACTGTTGCAGGTCACCGGAAGATCATGAATCTACTGATCTTCGGTAATGCATAATCAGGCGGCATCACCTGTCCGAGTAAAACATCCAGCGCAATACCAAGAAGGTCATTGCCGCTGCCAAGCTGACCAAGCCAGCGTCAACGCATATCCTACGACACTCATTCGCGACCCATCTGCTGAAAGATGGATATCCCATTCGGACCGTACAGGCACTATTGGACCATGCCGACATATCGACGACGCTAATTTATCTGTATGGACTGAACCGTGGTGGGCGAGGCCGAATGCCGCCAGTGATTCAAGTCGGTTAGCCTGATCGCCGTAGCAAGGTCAATGACTGCTTCTGGCCAATAATGGTGAAGAACGTTACTGCTGGAATGTACCAATCTCTCACTCAGAAAACAAAAATCACCTGAAAGATTCAAACCGGATTTTATTGCAATCTGAACAACTTCATGTCGATCACCAGTTTCGCCGATTTATAGTATTAAAAGCCTCAAAATTATGCAGACTGCTTGAGCTTGATCATGCAGCTGTAATTGACATTTAAGTAAGATTTTTATCCGGCGCTATGCATTTAAGCCTGCATGTTTATTTACTGCAATTCCGATGCAGGAAAGTCTGAGGTGCCGGTAAAACACTTAAAACAATTGGTTCCAGCCAATATAAAACCGCGGATGCGCATCGCAGTGATGGGAGGCAGTCAATGAATTTCACACGAATCCATATTGTACGGCTGGGGTTCGTTCTCGTCGAAAAAAACCCGCCATGAAACTGGCACTCACCCACTATGACATTCTGTACGTCGGACGCGATGCGCCTCAGGAAGTCATTCGCGCCACCTACAGGGCGCTGTGCCGAAAGTACCATCCCGATCTGAACGCTGGCGCATCCGATATGAACCGTATCATGGCGATCATCAATGTGTCGTATGACATATTGTCGACTCCGTCGAGACGGCAAGCCTATGACGACTGGCTCGCGGAGCAGGAAAGCCCGCATGGTGCCACTGCCAGCATTTCACTGGACTGGCGCAGGTTTAGGTTGCCGGCCATACCGATGAGGCCGCAACTAGTGGCCCGGACCGCGCTCGTCATCAGTTATGTAAAGGTAAAGGCGGCAACCACCCATATCTGGCAACACGCCGGCATGTATGCGACCAGCAGCCTGGCCATGCTCATCACCATGGCAGCCATCTTGAGTTCGCATGACGAACCCGTCCAACTGGAATTGATGCCCCTTTTGACGTCGCCCCCGCTGGCAAGTCATGAACTGCATCCAGTGCCGACCTCATTTCCGCAGCTGACACTGATCAAGGCGGTTACCGACCCGCCGGACGACGCCTCTGCCGGCCGCTATGTGCGGCCCGAGCATGCTCCAAATGGCTACGCGTGGCCAATGAAAGCAGGCTATCTGAAAAATACACCCGTGCTCCACAATCACGGCAACGCCATCGTCAATGTAGAAAACGTCGCGAACACTAGTGACGTCCATGTAAAACTGATTGCATTGCGTGGCTTGCGCGAGGATTCTGTGCGCGAATTCTATATCCCGGCCCATGGCAGTTTCATCTTAAAAAACCTTTCGCCAGGTCTCTACGATGTGCGCTATCGCGATCTGGATAACGGCCGGCTGGCCCGTTCGGAAGAATTCATGATCGAGGAAGGCGTCGGTGTCAAAGGCACGCAGCAAGTCAAAGTCATGGTGACCTTGGACAAGATTCAGAAAAACCGCGTGGACACCTTTGGGATGCTCGAAGCGGAATTCTGACAGTACCTAATAACTCTCATTCATTTTAGATGCTTGCCGGCAGCCGTGCCTCCCATTACGACAGCTCAACCGCGGCAAGGTTTGTAAATGCCTCGGCTTTTTATTTTGCAGAAAGCATCGTGATAAATTTTTTGTTATTGAGGGCACGATGAAGCGAGACAAAATGTTGATGGAAGCGATATTGGGCCAGCTTCTACAGCCGCCTGATCCATTGATCGGAACCGGCAGTATTGCACAGCGATTGAACCTGGAGCTGCCAGTGGTTCGCCACCATCTGAATCTTCTTCAGGACAGAGGACATTTCTCCAGGGTTTTCAACAGAATCGGCCAAAAGCGGCCCAGTAATCTACTGAGCTTTTACGCGATACCAGCTAAGAATAAGGTGTTGGGGTTAATCCGTTCTCACGGCCACCTTGGATGCGAACAGAGGCTTCATCAGGATTGCAAGTTATACAACCTTAGTTCTGGATAAACAACACCGACCACAATGGTTTTAAACGCACACCTCCCTTATGCCATAGAATTGATTTCCATAAAGTAACTCTATGGCATCTCCCAATTGATGCCGGGATAACTGGACAGGGGGGAAAACAAAATGCGGCAACGACAATATCTTAGTAAGCATTCCAGCGGCTTCCATAAGGTGGCTTATGCCGAATGGGGTGACCCGTTAAACAAGGACACGATTGTGTGTGCCCATGGACTAACCTTGAATGGCAGGTATTTTGACTGGTTTGCCAAAGCCGCCGAAGACCACTATCGTGTCATTTGCCCGGATACCATAGGTCGCGGCAAAAGCGACTGGATTGACCCCTCCTTATATTGGTTCGACCAGTATGTCGTCGATAACGCTACGCTGCTCTCCCATATTGGCTTAGTGAGCAATATCAACTGGGTTGGCACGTCGATGGGCGGGCTGATTGGTATGCATCTCGCTACGCATAAAAATACGCCGTTGAAGCGTCTCGTGCTCAACGATGTCGGGCCGTTCATTGCTTCCGCTGCGATTACTGCGATCGGAGAATATATTGGCAAGGACGAGCGTTATAAATCGATTGCCGAGGTCGAGGAGCAACTGCGCAAGCTGTACCCCAAATTTGGTAACTTGTCGAATGAGCAGTGGCGCCACCTGGCGCGCATTGGATCCCAAGTAACAGAAGATGGCGATCTCAGACTGGCCTACGATCCGCGTGTACGCGAATATTTCCGTAGGGGAGGTGATTATTCGATTTGGGATTTATGGGAACAGATCGATATGCCCATCCTGATTTTGCGCGGCGGAGAGTCGGCCATCCTGACCCAGGATACCTTGGATGAAATGTTGGCGCGCAATCCCAACGCTAGATCGCATGTATTTGAAGGGATCGGTCATGCCCCTCCACTTATGACCGGTGAGCAAATCGACGTGATCCTCGACTTTCTCACCGAAAGCTGACGCTCTTGTCGAGCTAACAGGCACGCTTAGCAGATTTGTTCAGCCGGCAGCGGCCGGCTGAACAGGAACCCCTGATAGGCATGGCAGCCATTGTCTGCCAAAAAGTCGCGCTGCGCCTTGGTCTCGACGCCTTCCGCAATCACTCCCAGGCCGAGGCTCTTGCCAAGCGCGACGATGGTGCGGGCAATCGCGGCATCGTTCGCATCGGTCAATACATCCCTGACGAAAGACTGGTCGATTTTCAGCTGGTCCAGCGGCAACCGTTTCAGGTAGGACAGCGACGAATAGCCGGTGCCGAAGTCGTCCAGTGAAAAGCCGATGCCCCTGTCCTTGAGCGCCGTCATTTTCTGCACCGTGGTTTCAATGTCATCCACCACTACGCTTTCCGTCAGCTCCAGCTTCAGCTTGCACGGATCGGCGCCAGTGTCGTTGAGTACGGTCAGCACCTGCGCGACAAAATCCGGGTGCCGGAACTGGCGCGCGCTGACATTGACGGCGATGTCGAGCCCAGCGGTTGCTGAATCTCCCGCCCAGTCCATCAGCTGCTGGCAAGCGGTTTCCAGCACCCAGCGGCCGAGCGGCAAGATCAATCCGGTTTCTTCGGCCAACGGAATGAACTCCGACGGCGAAACCATGCCACGTTGCGGCTGCTGCCAGCGCACCAGTGCCTCGACGCCGGTCATTTTCCCGTGGCTGTCGACTTGCGGCTGGTAATACAGCCGGAATTCATTTTCCCGGGCACCTTGCCGCAAGTCCGCCTCCAGCGCCAGGCGATGCGTGACCGCAGCCTGCATCTCTGGATCGAAGAAACGAATCGCGTTACGGCCGGCGCCTTTTGCCTGGTACATCGCCAGATCCGCACGCTTGAGAATGTCGTCGGCGCCATCTTCATGTCCTTTGAAGAGTGTGATGCCGATACTGGAGGTATTGACGTGTTCATAACCGGCCAGCTGGTACGACTGATTCAAGGTTGCGAGGATTTTTTCGCCGCTGGCTTTCGACTGCAGCGCCGCGTCCGGCACGTGTTCGCTCAATGTCTCCAGCAGCACGACGAATTCATCGCCGCCCAGCCGTGCCACAGTGTCGGTTTCACGCACACACGAGGCCAGCCGTAACGCGACTTGCTGCAGCAACAAGTCGCCCATGTCATGGCCGAGCGTATCGTTGAGTGTCTTGAAGTTATCCAGGTCGATAAACATCAGCGCCCCGCTCATCCTGGTGCGGCTGCTCGAGGCCAGCGCGCTCAGCAGCCGGTCGGACAGGAACTGGCGGTTAGGCAAACCGGTCAGCTGGTCATAGAAGGCCAGATGCTGGACTTTGTCTTCGGCCTTCTTGCGTTGCGTGATGTCGGTATGGATCGCCAGTATCGACTGGATTTTCTGATCGTCATCCTTGACCAAGGTCCAATGGGCTTCCACCGTCAATGCTGTGCCATTCTTGCGCCGCTGCGGCACCTCGCCGCGCCAGTCGCCATACTCCAGCACGCTCCTGGTGGCGTCGGTAAAGATCATCGGGTCGTCCACCAGAAACTCTTCCTTGGTCTTGCCGATCGCTTCATCGGCAGCCCAGCCATATAGCCGCTCGGCGCTCTTGTTCCAGTAGGTGATCCGGTGATCGACGCCACACACGATGATTGCATCCTGGGCCTTGTCGAGCAGCGAGGCCTGCGCATGAATGCGGGCGTCGGCATCCTGCCGCTCCAGTTCGGCCGCAGCGCGCGCCGCAAAGATGTGGATCGCCGACAAGATGAAATTAGATTGCTGCAGCGGCTTGCGAAACAGCGCGAACAGCAAGCCGATCGGCTGGCCGGCGGAATTGTCGAGGCGCCGCCCGACATACGCCTGCGCACCAAATTCAGGCAGCAGCGAGCCAGGGAAAATCTTATCGGCATTTTCCGGCACCACCCAGTGATCATGCTCCAGCAGTTTTTCGCAAGGCGACCCGGCTATGCCGAATTCAAAATTCTCGATGGCGTCGTTGCCGCCGATAGCTGCACCGACGGTACGCGCCATACACGGCTCGCCTGGCAAAAAGCGTGCGACAAACCCACCCTCGGCGCCGATAGCTGATGACATGTTGCACGCCAACTGCTCAAAAAAAGTATTGCCTGTGCTGGCAGAAACGCTGGTGGCCACCGTCAGCACCACCGATTCAAGCTGACGCGCTTCGTTGCGCGAGCGGATATTGCCTATGCCAAATGCAAGATTATCTGCAAGGTTTTGCAGTAGCCTGACTTCATTGCCGGCAACCGGGCGCACCGTGCTTGAATACAGCGCCAGCATGCCGAAGGTAAGGCCCTTGTCTCGCAATGGCAGGCAGATCAAGCCGCAATAACCGCGTGCTGCGGCTGCCTTGGCCCAGGGAGAAAAACTGGCTTCTGCAGACAGATCCTCGACGATCACCGGCAAGCCAGTGCGAATGACGCGCCCGCCCGGCCCGTTGCCGGTCGCCGCAGCCTCTGACCAGCTGAGTGACAGTGCGTCGATGTAAGCCGCATCGTCCTGGTTGCCAGCATGCGCCATCGGAAAAATGCTGCGGTTCTGATCATGCTGTGCGAACCCGATCCATGCCATCGCATAGCCACCAACGCCAATCGCCAGACGACAGATCTGCTGCAGCAATTCTGCTTCATCGCTGGTGCGGATCACGGTTTCATTGCAGCGGGTCAGCATCTGCAGCGCCCGATTGGTATACGCCAGCTCCTGCATGCCCTGCTTGTGCGCGGTGATGTCGCGCTGCACCGTCACATAGTGCCTGGCCGTGCCGCGTCTGTCGAGCACCGGCACCATGTCGAGCTCGACCCAGAATGGCCTGCCATCCTTGGCGTAGTGGATCACTTCCACACATACCGGCTCGCCTTTGGCCACTGCTGCGCGTATCCGGTCGAGTTCGGTGCGCTGCGTGGCCGGGCCATGCAGCAGCCGCGGCGACTTGCCGATCAATTCCTGCCGCGAATAGCCGGTGCGGTTTTCAAATGCAGCGTTGACGAAGACGATGCGCGGCCCCGGCTCATCACACGGCGCCGCCTCGGTAATCATCACCATGTCATTGAGTTGTGCAATGCAGGTTTCGAGCAGCAACAACTGTTCTTGCGACTGGCGCTGCGCAGTGATGTCTTGGAGTGTGCCGGCCAATACAGGCTGGCCATTAGCTTCGGTCGTCAGCTCACCAAATACATGAATGTGCCGCATTTCACCATTCGGTCGGATGATCCGGCACTCAAGGTCCAACCGCGCTTCACCTTGCAGCGCCGCTTCGGTTGCCATCATTAGTTGTTCCCGATCTTCCGGGTGGACAAAATTCTCGGCTGTTTCGATATTGCCGACAATGCTGCGCGGGCTTAAGCCAAAGATCCGATATATTTCCCGTGACCAAGTTAAGTGCTGATTCAGCAGCGGCATTTTCCATGTGCCAATGAGTGCATTGCACTGTTGCTGCGCATTGCTTGCTTGATGCGAACCAGATGCTATCAAGTCTTCGCTGTGTATTTTTTGAAAATCAGGCAACGTATCGATCGGTTTCTTCACTTGCATTGTTGTTCATTGACTGGTCGGTTTGAATAATGCACATAATTAGAATTGCTTGTGCTTTGACTTAACTGATTAAGAACCAATCGACAACACAACGTTCACTGATCTATGCCAATAAAAAATTTTAGCGGCAGTTTTTTAAATTCTGCAGTTAATGCACAGAAAGCGAATCGCACAACGGCGTCCGATATCAAAATAAAAAGATCAATGAATGAGCGGTGACGTACGTGAACCCCGTGGATTTTTGCGATGCCCGATACCGGCGAGACACTTATCGTGCCATGCGGCAGAGCATGCTTACATGAAACCTTGCGCTACAGATAGCGAATTCTTTAGCAGAAAGCTGTCTGATGTGAAATGTTGGATTGCCAAGTGCGCGCAATAAGGTGCAACGCTAGTTAATACATTGCTTGCAATCTACCTTGCAGCATACACAAGACATGCAGAGTAATGTATTGCGCTTCATTCTTGTTCAGTCGAAAACCAGAAGCGTACATGCCGGATTTCAATCCAAGTTTTGGCTGCAAAATACCTGAGCGGCAGTGATGTCGGTACATAGGGCCAGGCACGCTCCAGCATGCCTGGCTGCAGCGATGGTGTTAGCCTGTAGTATTCCAAGGCATAGTCTTGGGCTGCTGTTGCGAATTTTTGCCGCAATCGCATTCATACCATGTTCTATGGTTATCCCAGATCTGTGGATTAAAGCCCTTGAATTCTGCCGTGGAATTCAAGGTAAACGATGACGTATCCGTGCGCGCCGCCGTGATGGTGGGCGTTTGTGCAGCTGGCGATCCTGACACTGTTTCAACACCTGCTGCCTGTGCCGCATAGTCTTGCGGCGAACCGCCACCGCAGCCGGTCAAAGCCAATATCGCAGCAGACAGCAATGCAGATGCTGCACCATGTTTTTTGATTGATAACGTATTCATCAAACCTTGTCCTTGATTTCAGAGTTTCCTTCTTGATTACTTGAAATATTGTTTTCAAGTATCTCTGAGATTGATGGATGGAAAAGGTTCCGATGAGAATCAAAGACTTTTACAGCAAATTACCGCAATGTTTTGTAATTGATATGCAGCCTGAGCGGCGCCAAGCTTGCACAGCCAAGCATCAATGGCGCAAGGTGCAGGCGTTTTCAAAAGAGAATCAGCCCAGCTTGTCATCGGCAACATGGTAGCGCGGGTCTTCCAGTAGATTCACCTCGATCATCCCTTGCGCTTTTTCCAGCACCTCCAGACAATCCGCACTAAGGTGACGCAGATGCAGGCGCTTGCCGGCTTGCCGGTAACGCTCGGCGAGTGCATCAATCGCCTGGATTGCCGAATGGTCAACCACTCTGGCGCGGCGAAACTCGATCACCACATCCTGCGGGTCTTGCGCTGGCGAGAACAGCGCCTGGAACCCAGCCACCGAGGCAAAAAACAGCGACCCTTCGAGTTCATACACTTTCCATCCCTGCGGATTGATGCTCGAAGTCACCCGGATGGTTTTCGCATGCTCCCATGCAAACACCAGCGCCGACACGATCACGCCGGCGATGACGGCGATCGCCAGATCGAAGATCACGGTCACGCCTGCAACCAGCAAGCCGACAAAAATATCCGGCTTGGGCACCTTGCCAAACAGCCGGAAACTGCCCCATTCAAAGGTCTTTTGGGATACCACGAACATTACGCCAATCAATGCCGCCAGCGGAATGCGCTCGATCCATGCCGAACCAAACAGAATGAACGACAGCAGAAACAGTGCCGTCGCGATGCCGGACAGGCGCCTGGTTGCGCCGTTATTCACGTTGATCATGCTCTGGCCGATCATTGCGCAGCCGCCCATGCCGCCAAACAATCCAGTCACCACGTTGGCGGCGCCCTGGGCCATGCTTTCGCGGTTGGGCTGACCGCGGGTATCGGTCATGTCATCAATCAGGTTGAGCGTCAGCAGCGATTCGATCAAGCCGATCGCGGCCAGAATCAGCGCGTATGGAAAGATGATGCGCAAGCTTTCCCAGTTCAGCGGCACTTGCGGCAAATGAAAGCTTGGCAAGCCGCCCTTGATGGAACCCAGGTCGCCGACCGTCTTGGTGTCGATGCCGAGCAAGCCGACCAGCGCGGACACGGCCAGTATCGCCACCAGCGTGGCCGGCACCGCCCTGGTCAGGCGCGGCAGCAGATAAATGATCGCCATGGTCAGCGCAATCAGGCCAAGCATCGCGTACAGCGGTGCGCCACTCATCCACTGCTGGCTACCGTCGGCAGCGCTTACCTTGAAGTGCCCGAACTGGGCCATGAAGATGACGATCGCCAGGCCGTTGACAAAGCCCAGCATGACTGGGTGCGGCACCATGCGGATGAACTTGCCGAGCCGCGCAGCCGCAAACAGCAATTGTAAGACGCCCATCAAGACCACAGTGGCGAACAGGTATTCGACGCCGTGCTGCACCACCAGCGCCACCATGACGACGGCAAGCGCGCCGGTTGCGCCGGAAATCATGCCGGGCCGCCCGCCGAAAGCGGAAGTGATCAGCGCCACCATAAAGGCCGCGTACAGGCCGGTCAAAGGCGACACATGCGCCACCAGGGCAAAGGCAATCGCTTCCGGCACCATCGCCAGCGCCACGGTAAGGCCGCTCAACAGATTGATTTTGATTTCCTGCGGTGTAAGGGACGACAATTTTTTCTCCTGAAAAACGCATGCGCAGCGCGACCGGGGCAGCGTCAATTCAAAGTAAAGCGGATGGTGAAGCGGAACGCACCACGATCAGAGGCCGAGGTGCGGCAATAAGGTAACGATGCGGAGGAAAGCTACATTGGTGAGATAGAAATGCTTTTTCGTGGGCTGACCGGAAGTATCCTTGAAAAAGGAGGAAAATCCTATTCCTGTGCAGCATCAGGTAGCGCACACGCACGCCGCCACTGCATGTAAGTCGGCGAACTGCGGAAGACGGCACTCAAGCCGCGCTCAAAGCGGATTGACCCGATTCAGCACCGGATTGTTCGGATCGCTGCTCCATTCACACCAGCCGCCGTCATACACGCTGATGCGTTGCCAGTCCATCAACCACGCATAAAAGAACGCCAGCGAAGCGCGCCAGCCGGTGCCGCAATAAAACGCGATCTGCTGGCCGGAATGAATGCCGGTTTTTTCCCAGAATGCACAGATGTCGGCCGGCGGCTTCATCGTGCCGTCCGGGCTGTGGAAGTCGCTCATGCTGTTGACATCACCGGCGTCGCCGGCGCGCCCCCATCGGGCGCCGGGAATATCGCCCCTGGCTTCGATGTAACTGTAGCCGGATGTCATGCCGATGAATTCCTGCCAGGTGCGGATACTGACCAACGCCGCATCGTTCTGTTGCAATAGCATGCCGGCCTGGCCGGTGCCGATCAGGTATTCCGGATGCGCCGGGAATACGGCGCCAAACTCGCTCGCCGATGGATATTGGCGCAGCGCGTCATGCGCCAGCCGAAAACCGGCGCGCTGCCAGGCCGCGAAGCCGCCATCGAGCAGACGCACATCCGTGACGCCTGCATACAGCAGCAGATGCGCGGCACGCGCTGCAGCCAGGTTGTTTTTCCCATACAGCAGCACGGTGGTGTCGTGACGGATGCCATGTTCGAGCAATAGCTGCAGCAGCTGCGGGTCGTGCACCTTGTTCCATAGCGGCGCCTGCTCGAGACGGTTGGTATCGATATAGCCGGCGCCGGGGATATGGACAGGTACGCTTGACTGCGGCGCACCGCAGCCGACTTCAAACAAGCGCCAATCGCCGGCGGGCGCTGCCAGCACAGCTACCCCGGCAATCAGATTGTCGAGCCAGGTTGCGCTTACCAGCTGCTGCCAACGCACCAGACGGCGCGACGACAAGGGAACAGCAATCCTTGTTCTGCTGGCCGCTTGCATCGCTAGCCTTGGTCAGCCAGATACAAGTCTTCCAGCTGCTTTCTGGCCCAGGGCGTACGTCTGAGAAAGGTCAGGCTGGATTTGATGCTCGGGTTGCTGGTGAAGCACTTGATGGCAATGCGCCGCGCCAGCTCTTGCCAGCCATAGCGCGCCACCAGCTCGGTCAGGATGATTTCCAGCGTTTTGCCGTGCAAGGGATCGCCGGTCGGCTTCATGGTCATTGTCAATTTTGGATAACACTGCGCCATTATAAAACCGCGATCGCCCTGGCGTAACAAATACCGCGTCTTGGCAAAGAGACGCACGCCTGCAGTAAAGGTATTTTTCAAGCCGATCCCGCCATGCAATCGCAGCGCGGCAATTGTCTTTCTGTATCTTTTTCGTCACGCAGACAGGTGGCTTTGTCAAAATGATATGGCACAATCATGGGCGGCCAAGCAGTCCGTGCGCTTTTCAGCCGCTACCATTTAAAACCATAAAAACCAGGAGGCAAGCTTGAACAATCCCTATACCGCGACCACCGCCATGCTGTCCGGCGCACCAACAGACGACACTTATGAACCCTCGCTGTTTTCGCTGCAAGGCAGGATCGGCCGGCTGCGCTATCTGGCCTACTCCATGGCGATAACGCTGCTATTGAGCGTGGCCATCGGCATCATTGCTGGCATTATTGCAGCCACCGGCAATAATGCCAGCAGCGGTCTTTCTATCTTAATGTTAGCGCTTAACATCCCTATGATTATTGTCGGCATCATCCTGGCCAAACGGCGCCTGCATGATCTCGATCATTCAGGCTGGCTGGCGCTTCTGATCGTGGTGCCGTTCCTGAATATCCTGTTCATCCTGTACCTGATGTTCGGCGCAGGCACTTCGCAGGAAAACCGTTTCGGCCTGCCACCTTCAAAAAACTCGACGCTGGTGGTGGTCGGTGCGCTGCTGCTGCCGGCCATTGCCGTCATCGGCATCTTGGCTGCCATTGCCATTCCGGCTTACCAGGATTACACCATCCGCGCGAACAACGCCCAGATCCAGCAAGCCCGCCCCTGAGCCGAACATGCCGGGCAGGCTGCTGCCCGGCGCCCAACCCATTCCGGCAAAAAACGCCATGCGTGGCAAATGGGTTTTCCGCTAGCGCAAAATAAACATAACACCGCAAACAGGAGACAACATGCAAACCAATCCCTATCAATCGCCGGCGGCTGACCTGACTGCGCCAAGCAGTGAATTGCAGCGTTCAGTCTGGTGGAAAATCTATTTTTTCGTGATCACCATCCTCACGGCATTCGGCTTTCTCGGCATTTTTGCGGATCAAAATGCCGGATGGCCCGAGTACCTGCTGTTATTTTTCTTTTTGACCGCAACGGTTGGATTTGCCGGTTTTGTTTTTAGCAAAAGAATATTGCAACCCAGATTCTGGCTGTATTTTGTCGCGCTGTATTTGCTTATTTCGATTGCCTACTACTTTGTGACGCAAGTCGACCTGTCGGCAGGCATGACGCGCAATGAATACCTGACCTGGTCCTTGTTTGGATGGGTGATTTCAATACCAGGTTACTGGGGGCTTTTCAAATATGGCTCATCGTCCAATCCGCTATGGCGCGACAGCGCAAAATAATCCCAGCGGACCAGCCGCGCCGCGTCGGCGCTGCGCGGCTGGCAGCATGTTTTATAACTGGCCGCTTTCCTTGATGTCGAGATAGCGGTTGACCAGCGCCATGGCGAGCTTGTCCGGCGTGATGTCAATCAGCTGGCCGGCGCGCATGCCTAACCGCCGGATCGCCTGCTTGCGCTGCTCCAGATAGTGGCTGGTTGCGCAAAACCGCAGCGCGTCGCCGAACTGCAGCACCGGCGCATCGATCGCCGCGTCGAGCACATGCTCGCGCAAGCTGGCGCACATCACCAGATGCCTGGAGGACAGCAATTCGCAGGCGGCCCGCATCGCCTGGTCATCTTCGTCGCGCAGGTTGGTGATGATGACCACGAAAGCGCGTTTGCCCAGCCGGTTGAGCAAGGCGCCGGCGGCCTGCAGGTAATCCGGCGCAAGCTCGCCGGCCTGCAGGTCGTAGATCCCGGTCAGCAGACGATCCAGGCCGGTGCGGCCCTTGCTCGGGCTTAGCCAGCGGGTGTCGGCGCCGAAGCTCATCAGCCCTACCGCATCGCCCTGCCTTTGCGCGACAAACCCCAGTGTCAATACCGCGTTCAGCGCATGATCGAAATGCGCGGCGGCGCCGTCCATGGCCAGCATGCGTCGACCGGTATCCAGCAGAAACACGACTTGCTGGTCGCGTTCTTCGCGGTATTCGCGAGTGATCGGCTTTTGCAGGCGCGCAGTTGCCTTCCAGTCGATCGCGCGCAGACTGTCGCCCTGCCGGTATTCGCGCAACTGGTGGAAATCGGTGCCCTCGCCGCGGCGCCGCTTGCGGATCGCTCCCGCTGCCGGCGCACGGCGGTCGGTAGCGGTCAGCGCATGGCCGAGCAATTTGGAAAAATCCGGAAATACCTTGACCGTGGCGTCTTTGCCGAGCCGATGATGGCGCCGCCACAGGCCCAGCGGCGAAGCGACCCGCACATGCGCCGCGCCAAAATCGGCATTACCGCGGCGCTCGGGGCACAGCCGATAGGTAATCGAAGAAAATCTGCCTGGCGCAATCCGTGTGGCATGCGGCAGACCTTCCAGGCGCCATGTAGTCGGGTAGTCATCCATCAGTTCGATCGCCAGCGCGCGGCTGCCTTCATTGTGCAAGGTGAGCGTGACCGGATTCCATACATCGACCGGCCAGACGCCCGCCAGCCGGCGTTCGATGCGCAGCGCCGGCGGCTGCCTGGATAGCCAGGCATCAATGCCGCCGGCCAGCAGCAGCGCCAGTCCGGCGCCCTGCCAGAGCGGCGCCAGCGCGCTCCACAGGCTGGCCGCAAATCCCAGCAGCGCCCAGACCGCGACCGCGTACAACAGCCGGCGCGACGGAATCATGCGCGCGGCGCCGCGACTTGCTCGATCAGGCTGGCCAGCAAGTCGTCGCTGCTCAGGCCATCGAGCTCGCTCTCGGGCGACAGCGCAACCCGGTGCCGCAGCACCGGCAGCACGGCGGCCTTGATGTCGGCCGGCGTGACATAATCGCGCCCTACCATCAGGGCCATGGCGCGGGCAATCCGGATCAGCGCAATCGAGCCGCGCGGCCCGGCGCCGACCGCCAGCCCCGGCCAGTCGCGGGTGGCGCGCACCACCCGCACCGCATAGCCGGCGACCGCATCGTCGACGCGGATCTGCGCGACGATCTGTTGCAAGGTGACGATGGTGGCCGGCTTGACCAGGCTGTTGACCTGGCCGACTTCGAGCCCGTCGCCGATGCGGTTGCGGGTCACCATCTGCAGCAGCGCCAGCTCTTCGGCTTCGCTCGGATAACCGATCCGCACCTTCACCAGGAAACGGTCGAGTTGCGCTTCCGGCAGCGGGTAAGTGCCCTCGTTCTCCAGCGGATTCTGCGTCGCCAGCACCATGAAAGGCGCCGCCAGCGTGTGCGACTCGCCTTCGATCGTCACTTGGCGCTCCTGCATGACTTCCAGCAAGGAAGATTGGGTCTTGGCCGGCGCGCGGTTGATTTCATCGGCCAGCAGCAGATGGGTAAAGACCGGCCCCTTGCGCACGCCGAAGGTCTGGTTTTTCATGTCGAACACGGAATGGCCCATGACGTCGGCCGGCATCAGGTCGGGAGTAAACTGGATGCGCGAGAAATGCCCGGTGAAGGTGCGCGCCAGCGCCTTGACCAGCAGCGTCTTGCCCAGTCCCGGCACGCCTTCGATCAGCACGTGGCCGCCGGCCAGGCAGCAGGCCAACACCTGATCGATGACGTGTTGCTGGCCGACCACCGCCCGGCCAATCTGTTCGCGCATGCGCTGCACGATGTCGATCGCCTGCTGGAGATGTTCGGCGGCCAGGCCGGATGCAGTACTGGCAGTGACGGGAACCGGGTTAGCGCTCATGGGATTTTCTCAATTGTCGAAGGGTTTGTATTTGACGGGTAAAGGCGGCCGGCGTCTTGCCGGCAGGATGCCGTAATGCGCTGACCAAGTCGGCTGCTGCCAGATTGCAGCGCGACGCCAGGCGTTCGATCTGCTGGTCCGGGTGCAGGCGTAGCAAATCCGGCGCACGCCTTTGCCATGCCTGGTTGCAAGCGGCGCGCGCTGCGCGCAGCAGGATCTCGCGCCCGCCTGGAATTTTCCAGAGCCAGCGGCCGCTGGCATCGATATGTTCGATCAGCGAACGGCGCTCGAGCGTCGGTTCCGGCAGCGGCGGCCCGAAGCGGCGCAGCGCACGCCACAACAGTAGCAGCAACACGCAGCCAATGCCGATCAAAGCCTTGCTGAAATTCGACCAGAGCGCCTGGTACCACTTCGCCATGTCGAGCCCCTGCACGATCAGGAAGTGCTTGCCGGCACCACGGTCTTGCGCAGCCAGCCGGGTCAGACCGAGCAGCAGCTCCGCATGATCGTAGCGGTTCAGATAATGATTGTTGAAATAATTTTGCGCGACCAGCACCACATGACCGCGTCCTTCCGCATACACGCGCACCAAGCCGCCGCTTGCGTCGCCGAAGCGCGGCGCCGGACCGGACTTGACCTGCAGCAGGCGGCCATAGACTGCCTGGAGTTGCAGCGGGTAGCTGGCGCCGGGCGGCGTAAAGTCCTCCAGACGGACGGCAGGCGGCTCCGGCGGTTTGGATGTGCCGGATGACGCAGCTGATTCAACTGATTCAACTGATTCAGCTGATTCAGCTGATTCGGCTGACTGGGCAGCGCTGCCGTCGGTCGGGTCGGCAGGCTTGCATGTGCAATCGGCTCCGTCCGGCGGCGCCACCACCATGCCGAAATGGGCGCCGATCGGATCGGTCTCGACTAGGTCTGCGGCCCTTTTGCCACGTTTGGCAGGCTGATTTTTTTCAGCCCCTGCATCGTTTGCTACTGTGTCCTCTACCTTGTCGTTTGCTTCGTCGTTTGTTTCGACTGCCTTGGATTCTTCGACTTCTGCATCCTCGTCCGCGGCCCGGCCCCACTTCGGCTCCAGGATCAGCGTATTGCCCTGCCGAACCCAGGCCAGCAGGCGCGCAGCCTGGTCTGCAGTGACGATGCCGCCGCTTCGGGCAATCAGCAGCGTGCCGTGCGGCAGCGGCTTGAGCAAGGCTTCACGCAAAGTCGCTTCGGTGGCGACGGTCGCGCCGCGCCCGGACAACAGGCGGGTCGCGGCCAGCATCGGATTGTCGCGCAAGGCTTGCGAAGTATGGTGGCGCGCCACCCAGCGCTTTTCATACAAGGCGAACCAGCCCCAGGTGCAAGCCGCTGCCAGCAACAGAGCGAGCACCGCCATCAGCCATTGTCGTTGCGTGTAATTCATGCCGGCACCGCCGTTGCGACCTTGGCCGTGCCGAACTGGGCTTGCCAGGCCTGGCAGCTGGCATTGACCGTTGCAGTATCCGGCCAGCGATCACCGTAAGCGCCGTCCAGCCACAGCGCTGTGACGGCTGCACTTACCTGCAGCCGGCCTGCGCTCAGGCGCAGTTCGCGGCAAGCCTGGCCAGCCAGGCGCAGGCAATCGGCTTCGGTGGCACCCCTGGTCAGACGCAAGCCGTCTTCGCTGGCCAGGCGCGATACCGTGGCGCGGTACAGCAGCGCCAGCGCATTGCGGCGCTCGCCTTGCTGCCACAGCCGCAGCACGCTGCCGACGATATCGCCGGGCAGGCTTTCGGGGCGGATATCCAGTCCGCCGATTTCGGTTGCCAGCGCGGGCGCCGGCCGGCCGAGCAGACCGGCGAACTGGCCGCGGTAACGGTACAGCAGCCATGCCACCATGCCGATCGCCGCGGCAATCAGCATCACCCTGATGATCTCGGCCAGCAGCGTCAGATCCGGCAATTCGCCCTTGTCCGGCTTTTTATCCTCCGATTTTTTGGTGGTTTTTTTCGGCTGCCAGGATTCGATGCAGCGATAGTTGCGCAAATCATCGGTGGCATACAGCTGGGTCAGCTCGCGGCGCAGTTGCGCCTGCTCGACGCTGCGATCCGGCGGACGCGGCGTGCGCGCGGATTTCGCCCACTCCGGCTCGGCGCATTTTTGCGCAGGCAATGCCTGGCCGGCGAGGCCGGCGGCTGGGCTGGCGGCCTCGACCGGCGTCGCCGGCACCAGCAGCGCACCTGTTAGCACGATCACCGCCACCAGCGGCAGCTTCGGCATGATGCTGCCGCTGCGCTGGCGCGTGATCGGCGGCTTGATCTGACGCAGCATGATTTCAATATCCCAGGCTTCCAGCGTCGCCCGCCGGTTCAGGTAGAGCGTGAAGCAGCAGGCGGCATATACCGGACCGATGATGCCGCCGCTTAATGCATAGCAGGCAAAGCTGACTATTAGCACCAGCGCCGGATCGCGCGTGGTGTCGGCGCCGAACAGATAGGCAAACGGATTGATTGCATGCTCGCTGGTCAGGAAGATGCCGATGAAGGCGATCAGCCCGAACTGCAATGCGGCTTCGAGGTGCGCGCAGGCCACGCCGAACCAGTACGCAGAGCCAGATGTGCCGCCTGCGCCGATCAGCTTGCGGCGTGCGGCGGCATCTGCGCCGCGTGCTCCTTCGAGCTGCCAGATCGGCTGGTACAGACCGCGCCCGGCAAAGAAAGGACGCCACCAGGTCAGCAGGCGGAACCAGCCGCCGCCCAGCTGGCGTGGCCATGCACGCAGCGCCTCGCGCCAGGACACGGTTTCGCCAAACACTTGGCGCGACAAGATATACAGGGGCGCGCGTTCCAGCAGCGGGCGCAACCACCAGGGCAGCAACAGCCACCAGCCGCCCGGTCCGGGAAACAGGTAAGCCAGCACAGCGCTCAGCAAAATCAGCGGCAGCCACAGCGCCAGCCACGCCTTGTAGACAGTGCCGGCATGCGCGCGCAGCAGCGCCATGCCGAGTTCAAGCGCCTGGGCGTTGGGGCGTGGGCGCAGGTCGAGTTGCAGCTTCTCGATTTGCATCAGCGCTCCTTCCTTCCTGCCAGCGAAAAGAAGGCGATCAACAGGCACCAGCAGGCGCCGCCGACTGCATACTTGGCCTGCGCCGGGATGGCGCTGCTGGCCGACCAGAATGCCTCGACAAATGCCGCCAGCACAGTGAGCACGGCGGCGCCGACCAGCACCGGGAACATTTTCTTTGCCGCTGCAAAAATCGCATGCCGGCGCGTCAGCCGCCCGGGTGCGATCAGCGCCAGGCCGAGCCGCATGCCGGCCACGCCTGACAACAACAGGCCGGTGACTTCGAAGCTGGCATGGGTGATCACGAAAGACCAGAAGGTATGGCGCGTGGCCGGGTCCATGCTGAGCCAGCTGGCCACCACGCCCAGGTGCATGCCGTTGAAGGTAATGCTGATCAAGGCCGGGATGCCGCCGAAGATGCCGCCGGCAAAGGTGCGAAATCCGATCGACACATTGTTCCAGATATAAAACCCGAACATCATGATGTCGCCTTCGCTGCCGCCGCGCCCGATGCTGACCCTGCCTGGCTGGTACATGGTGTGGAATTCCTGCAGCTGCTGCGGCGACATGAAGGCGTAGGCCCAGTGCGGCTTGATCCAGACCAGCCAGCCGAGCGCCAGCGCCACGCCCCAGAACGCCAGCAGCGCCAGCACCAGCAGCCGCCATTCGCGGCGCACCTGCCGCGGCATTTCCTGCAACAGCCAGTCGCGCAGGGTCAGCGGCCGCTCGACCGCCGCGCCGTACAGCCGCTTGTGGCAGTCGAACACCAGGTTTTGCAGGTAGCCGGTCAGCGCCGGAGAATAGCCGCGCTGGCCGGCCAGCGCCAGGCATTGGCACAGCCGGCGGTACAGCGCAGGAAGCTCTGCCGCGCCGGCGGCCAGCTTGCCCTGCAAGATGGCCTGGATGTCATTCCACAGCGGCGCGTGCTCGGTTTCGAACTGTTTCTGCTTCATTGGGTCAGCCCCGCGACGATTCTGCGCAAACGTTCAAGCGAGGCATCCCCGGTCAGGCCGGTCAACGGTTCGGCCAGCGTGCCCAGTTCGTCCAGGCGATCCGGCGACAGGCGGCTTTCGCGTTCGAATAGGTCAGCCAGAGTGCGCTGTTGGTCCGGCGTCAGCGGGTACGGCGGGGCCATTGGCGCAACCGTGGCGGCGGCCTTGCTGCGCTGCTGGCGCGCTTCGCGGTACACCACTTGCGTGCCCGCCACGATATCGCCCAGCCGGCGGCTGCGGCCGTCATACAGCATCGACAGCAGTCCGGCGAAATACATGGCGGGCAGGAAATCGGCCACCAGCATCAGGTTGCGTAGGCTGGATTCGCGCCAGCCCACCGGCAAGCCGTCGGCGCGTACGACTTCGATGCCGAGCGCGCGCTTGCCCAGCGTGCGGCCGCCGAAATAGACTTCGCAGATGATCGGATAACCCCAGTAACTGACGAACAGCAGCACCAGGTAAATGCCTTTGCCCAGTTCCGATCCGAGCAGGACCATCGCCAGCACCCCGACCACCGTCAGCCAGACCAGCAAGTCGATCAGCCACGCCCAGGCCCGGGTGACCGGCCCGGCCGGGGTCAGCAGCAGACGCACGCCTTCCGGCGTGGTCAGCGACAGGCGGCTGTCGACCGGGCTAGACATGCGCGCCGGCATGCGGCAGCAGCGCTTGCGTGCAAAGCCGGCAGGTGTATGGCTGGATCATCATCGGGGCCAGATTCCTTACTACTCTTCTGCATGCTTTTTTGCGGCCGGCTTGTGCGCAGCCGCTGCTTTTTCCCTGACTGGCTGCAGGCGCCCGAGGCGCTTTTCCAGCTCCTTGACGTTGGTCGACATTTCGCGCACGCCATCCCAGATGCTATGGTCCAGCCGCATCTTGTGATTCATTGCATTGAGCATCGGCATCAGGGTTTTTTCATAACTTTCAGCAAGACGCGTGATGGCGGTCTGCAGCAATTCCTGTTCCGGCAGGTTGATTTGCAATTCCGGCTGCAGGCGCTGCCCGAGCGCGCCAATCTGCTGACTGATATCGGCCAGCAAATTGGCCACTTTGGTGGCGCCGTCGGCATCCGCCCCGCCCTGCTTGCGCAAGCGGACAAAATCCTGCTGCAGCGCCTCCCAGCGCGCTTGTTCGGCGGCATCCGGCTGGCCCAGCAAATGGGCCAGCTTGAGCAGGTTTTCTTCGGCGCCGGTGGTCAGCGTCTGCGCCTCGCCGCGATAATGGTCGCGCAACAGGTTGTCGATGTCGCCGGCATCCATCAGCGCGGAAATTTTCGGCATTAGCTTGCTCATGTTGCGGTAGCTGCCCTGCAGCTTGAATGGCGGCTCAGTGCGGTATTCATCATCCTGCGAGGCCGACGCGATATACGCCAGGTTCACGCGCAGCAAAGCATCGCGCACCTTGAACAGGCGTTGCAGCACCGCGCAGATTTCACTGATTTCCTGCGCGCTGTACGCATGCTGCAAATCGCTGGCGGGAAGCGGCTCGCCCTGCGCCATGCGCATCAGGCGGTAGATGTCCTGCGGCTCGCGCGATGCCAGCGGCTGCAGCACCGGATGGCCGACCAGCGCGTTTTCGATATACGACATGGCGAACACTTCCTCGCGCCCGGTGAGCACATCGCCGAGGTTGTAGATATCGGCGCGGTTGGCCAGCATGTCGGGGATCTTGAACACATCGCCCGATTCGGTATACGGATTGCCGGCCATGACGATCGCAAAGCGCTTGCCGCGCAAATCGTAGCTGCGGCTTTCGCCGCGCCAGACGCCTTCGATGCGCCGGGTGCCATCGGCCAGTGAAATGAATTTTTGCAGGAACTCGGGATGGGTGTGCTGGATATCATCCAGGTACAGCATCACGTTGTTGCCCATGGCCAGTCCCAGGTTGAGCTTTTCCAGCTCCATGCGTGCGGCGCTGTTGGCGGCCTGGGCCGGATCGAGCGAAGTCACGCCGTGGCCCAGCACCGGACAATTGATGCGTACGAAAATCATGCCGAGGCGGTCGCCCAGGTATTCCATCAAGGTGGTCTTGCCGTATCCCGGCGGCGAAATCAGCAGCAGCATGCCCATCGAATCGGTGCGGCGCTGGGCGCCGGCAGCGCCGATCTGCTTGGCCAGGTTGTCGCCGACCAGCGGCAGGTAGACTTCGTCGATCAGGCGGTTGCGCACGAAGGAAGACAGCGGCTTGGCCTGAAACTGTTCCAGCCGCAGGCGCGCCTTCTCTTCCTGCACCAGGGTCTGGCGCAGCTGCTGTAATTGCTGGAAGGCCGGCACCGTGACTTGCATGTGATGCTGCAGGCGGCGCATGAAGTCGTTCAACTGCAGGCCCAGGCCTTGCGACTCGATGCGGGCATGCTCCCCCAGCAGGCTCGACACGCGTGCCTGCAAGTCGGCGGCGTGGATGGTGCGCGGCAGCTGGCACAGCAGGCTGGCCGCGGCTTCCGGCAACAGCGTCATGTCCTGTTGCTGTTGGCCGATAAAGCCGTGCAGCCATTCGGTGGCAAGCTGCCAGCGCTCGCGCCAGCAGAGCGTGCCATCTTGCCACGGCGGCGCGAGATTGTGGCGGCTCAAATGCTGCTGCAAACCCTGTACTAGGTCGGCTGCGGCACGGCTCAATATCCATTCGTGCGACTGGGCGCGTGTCGCCATGCCGGCTTGCGCACCGAGTTCGTTGAGCAAATAGCCGGCCGCCTGTTCCAGAAGGATAGTCAGCGATTCGGTGGCCGGGTCGAGCCAGGCCTCGATGGCGAGCTGCTGCTGGATGACGAACTTGTGCAGACCTTGCTGCAGTTGCGTCGAGATTTGCTGCCACAGCCGATCGCTGCCAAACTGGCGGCGCATCAACTCGGCTTGCTCGGCCTGATGCTGGAAGGTTTGCGCGCTCAATTGCAGGCTGGGCGTGGCGCTCAGGTCTTGCCAGTACAGCAAGGCCACGGCGCGCGCCAGCGGGCTGAACCGCAACAGGCCGGCGCTGTCGACCAGCGGCACCAGTTGCCGCAAAATGGCGGCCGCATCGTGGTCGTGGATGCCTTTCTGGTATCCCTCGTGGTAACGCGGCGCGGCAAACCGGCGCACGCTCTCGTCCAGCAACTGGGCATCGGATTGGCGCACTGCCTCGAGCAAATCGGACCAGCGCCAGCCATCGGCTTGCGCCTGCGCTGCGATGATGATTTGGTAGGCCAGGTATTCGGCGCGGTAGACTGGCGGGCTTTCGGCCACGCTTTCCTGGTTCCAGTACGCGGCCAAGGCCTGCAGGCGCGCGTCGTTGAGCTCGGCAAAATAATCGGTGCCGGTCAGGTGATACGCCAGATGCGCTTGATGCGGCACGATGGTCAGGTCAAGCGCCTGCTGGTTGACCGTGAAGGCATGGCGACCGAGGCGGATGGTATTGCCGGTCACCAGCTCGTTGCGGTCGCGCAGCGCGCGCTGGCCCTGCTCGCGCAAGGCTTTCAATTGCCCGGCCAGATCGTCCGCACCGACATTGCTGCCGAGCTTACGCAATTCCTCGATGCTGCCTTTCAATTTGCCGAGCAAGGCGTCGGAAGCGAAATAGGCTTCCAGCTGCGCTGCTTCGCCGAATTGCGCCAGCCGCTTGGACACGCCGGCCAGGATACGTCGTGCGGCATCCATGATCGCCTGCACCCGGCGCGAACGCGCATCCAATAGCGTCTGCTTGCGGGTTTCCAGCGCTTCGTAGACCGACTCGCGCTTGTGCGCAATTTCGGTCAGATAATCTTCCTGCTCGGCGAAACGGCCTTCCAGGTCTTCCAGCTGCGCCAGCAGGCGCGTGAGCAGCTCGTCGCAGCGTTCCGGCGTTTCCGCTTGTTCGAGCGCGCTTTCCACCGATTGCCCGAACAGCTTGAACTGGGCAGCGAATTCAGCTGCCGATTCGCCCTGTGACAATTGCTTCTTGCGCTGGCGCGCTTCGGCGCGCAGCTTGTTGACGTCGGCATAGATGCCGGAAATCGCATCCAGGATGCGGGTGCGCAGGGTCGCGTCGCCGACAGCCAGCGTTCCCAGCAGCTCGGTCAGGCCATCCAGGTTGCGTGCGGTACGGTCCAGCGTCTCGTGCAGCGGCACCAGTTCGGCAGTGGTATGCAGATTCGGCAACTGGCCGCGCTGCTTGCTCAAGTCGTCATTGATTTTGACAAAGGCATCGTCTTGCGCCAGGAACTGCACGGTACGCTCGGCTACCCGCGACTCTTCTTCGCCGAGCTCGCCATCGAGCTGCGTCAGGCGCGCCACATCCATGTAGCGCTGTTCCTTCAAGCTGGCCAGTCGCCCGCGTGCCAGCCGGATCTGTTCCAGCGCATCGATGAAGTCGGTCGGCGCTTGCCACAGGCGGCTGGCGGTCTCGGTCAGCAGCTGGCGCTGCGCCTGTTCCATTTGTTGCAGCGTGCGCTGCGCCTCGCGCTGGACTGCGGCTACCTTGTCGAATTCATCCAGCGTGGCGCTGGCCACTTCGATCATGCCGCGCACGATTCCGGCGGCCTGTTGCGATGCCTCTGCCACCAGCCACGCATAGGCATCGACCACACGCCGGCATTGCTTGATCAGCGCTTCATACACGAAGCGGGTCGGCAGCTGTTCCTTGCCGGCTTCGGCCTGTTCGCGCACCAGCTTGGCGATCGAATACAGTTCCGACAGGCCGCGCACCAGTTCACGGTTGCCGATCTTGCCAAAAAATGTCTGGCGCGGCGCCTGCTGCGCAGCGTGTTCATCGCTGTGAAACGCGGTCTGCCATACCTGCATCGGATGGTTGCGGGTCGGCTCTTCGCTCTCCGCCGTAAACAGCAGCATGCGGCCATCGTCGAAGCGCGCATAGCCATGCGCCACCAGCGGCTGCGCCAGCGTCTTGCTGATCAGGTTATAACTCAGCAAGACATAGGCGCCGCTGTCGACGCCGTAAAACACATACATCACGTCTTCGCCGTTGGGCGCCAGCAGCCGGCGCTTGAACTGCAGCCCGGGCGGCACGTCGGCAAACAGCTTGGCTTCGCCGCTTTGCAGCATGTAGCCATCGGGGAAGACGATGCCATGGTCTTCCGGCAATTGCACGCAAGAAGCGCCGATCGCATCGACCCGCGTCACCTGGCGCGTGCGGCGGTTGAATACCAGATGGCGCAGCGCGGTTTCGCGATAGGGCTTGATGCGCAGCAGGATCAGTTCGCCGACCGCCGCATACGCGATTTCGGCATCGTTCAACGACTGGTTGCGGTCTTCGACCGGTTCGGTATAGATCCCCAGGCCGGTCTCGGTATTGTTTTCGACCTTGATGGTCAGGTCGCCACCGATGGTTTCCACGAACAGCGTATCGAGCACATTGACATGCGGGTGCTTGCCCAGCACATGCTGCTCGCGGGTGCTCAGGGTCCATTCGAAATCATGCGCCGGCGGCAGCGCGATATCGCGTTCGCCGCGATTGTCGATATAGCGGACTTCGCCGCTGTCCTTGATCTGCCAGCGGAACACCCGCACATCGGCGATCCGCTCGCCGATCTTGAAGGCCGCCAGCAGCTTGCCCTGGGTGACGCGCAACTGCACCAGTTGCGCATTGCGGTAGTAGTTGTACAACTCCTTGAACTCGGCGACAAATCTGGCATCGTTCAGGAAGGTCTGGTCCGGCAGCACCGGGTCGAGCTCGCACTGCTCGCCGTCCGTGCGCAGCCGGTACAGCGCAAATACGTCGGCCACGCGCGTTTCCTGGCGTAGGCCGATGAAGACGTTGTAGCCGAACAGCAGCAGGTCGCCAACCGGCACCAGGTCACGCGCAACGCAATTGTTTTCGGTGCGCGCGCGGGTACGCGCCAGCAAGCGCATTTCATCGCGGCCGAACTCATTCAGCCGGGCCTGGTTGACCAGTTCGGCCTTTTCCAGCAAATCCTTGCCTTGCGCGGCCAGCCGCGTGCGCAACAGGTCGAAGCTGCTGGAGTGGGCGACTGCTTGCGCGACGCTCTGGTCGCCGTTGACGTTCACGGCGGTTTGCGCATCGGCTTGGACTTGGGTGTTTGCTTCGCTCATTGACTGGTGTTCCGCTCAAGGAAATGGGCTGCGTGATTCGGATTCAATCTGTCTTGACGTTCAGAAAAGCAATCATTTCCGCGGCATTCGACTGTGCCTGCAGCCATTGGCGCATGCGGGTCAATTCCGTGTAGGCGGCGTCGCCAAAACGGGCCCTTTGCGCACGCTCCATACGTTCCCGGGAAGCAGTGCTTTGCAAGTGGCGCTGCCAGCGCTCGGAAACCACCGCATCCAGCTGGCGCTCCATGCCAAGCGCCATCAAGACTTCCCATTCGCCGCGATCGAGCCAGACGCCTTGCGCCGCGGCGCTGTAATCGAGCCGGAACGGCGCCTCGTTGCTGACTTTCACGCGCGCCATCAAGCGGCTGGTCTTCGGACAGAGGCGGGCGGCATCAATGTCTTCTTCGATTTCGGCGACATGCATCGGCTCGTCGGTTGCCGATGCATGACGGCGCCAGGCGCGATAGGCATCCAGATCCACCCAGACGCCGCTGCAGCCGGTACAGCATTGCGCCGCCAGGCCGGCTTCCAGCGCGACCGAGGCAAAATCCTTACTGCTACAAGCGGGACACAACATGGGCTTTCCTTTTATTGGTCGTTCAAGTGCGCCTTGCCGGCCCCCTGCTCCTGATGGCCTGCTTCAGGAACATATACGGGGAGCGGACAAGTCATTTCCCCGGCAGGCTTATTTCAATGTTTTCGGGGTGTCGGCGTCACCCTTGAAACTGGCCAGCAAACTGTTCAGCGCCGATTGCTGCTGTGTCGTGCCGTCGCGATTGACCTTGGTCAGCAGTGCCGCCAGCGTCAGGTTTTGCAATTCGCCCGACGAGCTGCCCAGCGCGCCGACCATGTCGCGGATGTCGTGCACCATGTCGCGCTTGCCGTTCAAATGATCCTTCAGGCCGATCTGCAGCGTCTTGCTCTTGTCGATGGTGGCATCGATGCCCTTACCGATCGCCAGCGCATTGACGAAACGGTCGAAGTAATCGCCTTCGCCGCCGACGATATCGATCTTGGCATTCTGCAGCGCCTTGCCCAGCACTTCCGCCTGATCCTTGGCGATGTGGGTCTGTGCATCGATGCCCTTGTTGATCTGCTGGTTCGAGATTTCGAGCTGCATGCGGAATTCCTCATGCGCGCGGGTTTCGTCGCTCATCGCCGCCATCGCCTCGAACTTCTGGCGCAAACCGGCCGACTCGGCTTCGAAGCGCGCCTGCACCACATGCGCTTCGGCTTCGCCATGCTTGACCAGTGCGGCGGCGTCGGCGGTTTTCACGGACGCTTCGGCAAAACCCAGCTGCTCGTTGCCCTTGGCCTGTGCTTCCATTTGCAGGCGCGTCGATTCGGCCTGGGCAGTGCCCTGCCGCAGGATGGCTTCGGCGCCGGCGATCTTGACCTTGGCGTCGGCCAGGCCCGGCGCGGCCAGTTCGGCTTCGCGGCCTTCGGCTTCGCGCTTCTTGGCTTCCGATGCCCGCTCCGCCACTTTCAGGCGCGCGTCGGCCAGCGTCAGCTCTTGCGCCGCCTTGTGCTTGGCGGAGCGCTCGTCGGCTTCGGCAGCCTTCACGGTCAGCACCATTTTTTCTTCGGCGCTGGCTTCGGCAGTAATCACCACGGATTTACGCTGGCGGTCCGCTTCGGACACGACGCGCACTTCCTTGATCGCTTCTTCCTGTTCGGCCACGGTGCGTTCGACCACGATGCGCTCGCGGATCACATCGGCGATCGCCTTTTTCTGTACCTCGATGGCTTTTTCCTTCTCGATCGTCTGCAGCGCGACTTCGCGTTCGCGGTCGACGATCTCGAGCTGGCGCGCGCGGGTGACGCGCTCTTCCTCGATAGCGACGGCGCGCTTACGGTTGTTTTCCGCCACTTCTTTTTCACGCGTGGTGTTTTCCTGCTGCACCATGATCAGCTGCTCGGCCTGCAGCCGCGCCAGTTCGGACTTGGCATGCTCTTCCGACTGCACCTTTTCGGTTTCGGCCTGTTCGCGGGCGCGCACCGAGCCGACTTCGCGACTCTGGCGCGATTCGGCATCGGCCTGCTGGCGTTCCAGTTCCAGGATCGCTTCGCGGGTTTCGACGTTTTTCTTCTTGATACGCATTTCCTCGTCGCGATTCAACTCATTGGTGCGGATGTTTTCAATCGCGGTCAGTTCGGTGATTTTCTTGATGCCCTGGGCATCCAGGATATTGCGACCGTCAAGCTTGTCGAGCGGCGTTTGCTCGATATAGTCGATGGCGGCGTCTTCCAGCACGTAGCCGGACAAGTCGTCGCCGATCTGGCGGATGATGTCGTCGCGGAAGCGGTCGCGCGCCTGGTACAGGTCAACGAAATCCATCGACTTGCCGACGGTTTTCAGTGCTTCGGCAAACTTGGCCGAGAACAGGTTTTCCAACGTTTCCTGGTTGGAGGCGCGGGCGCAGCCGACCGCCTGCGCCACCTTCAGCACGTCTTCGGCAGTCTTGTTGACGCGGATGAAAAAGGTCACCTTGATGTCGGCGCGGATATTGTCCTGGCAAATCAGGCCATCCTTGCCGAGTCGGTCGATTTCGATCGTCTTCAGGGAAATTTCCATCAACTCCGCCTTGTGGATGATCGGGTAGACCATGCCGCCGGTGAAGGTGACATCCGGTTCGGCGCGCAGCGTATTGATGATCATCGCGTGTCCCTGTTCTACCTTGTGGTAAAACTTGGCGAACATCACCAATATGCCGAGTATGAAAACAGTGCCGGCGCTAATCGAGAGCAACATGATGTCCATGGAATTCCTTGTCAGTCTGGTTAAGGTGTGGGGTATGGCTGGTATTAAACGGCGCCGGGCGCTGCCTGCACTTCGTATTGCTGGACTGCCTCGTCATAGGCCAGGATCACGGCGGCAGAATTTTTAGTCAGCGTATTCGGGGTTCTGGCCCAGACCCGGATATTCAGGCTGGCGCCTAGGTCCCGCACTTCGGCCCGACCGAATTTTTCATCGACGCTTTGCGTGACGATGCGGCAATCCAGTCCGACCAAGCTGCGATTGCTGCGGGCGTGATGCTTGACGAACAGGCCGCGCAGCGGCTTGATCAATTGCGCGGAAATCGGAATCGACACGGCGGCCGCAAGCAGCAGGGCGCCAGCGCCCAGTAGCACTTGCAACAAGGCGCCAGGCACCAGCGCCACCACATATTGATGCAATAGCGCGGTCAGCAGCCAGGTAAAGAATGCCAGCAAGGTGGCTGCGATCGACAGCGGCACGCCGCCCAGGCCGAGCGCCACCAGGTAACCGGCTAGCGAATGCAAATCCGTGTCATGGGATTGCGCCTGCAGTTCATGATGCGCCGATTCCAGCTGCGCGCCATCGCCGGCATCGATTTCCAGGTTGTCGCCGAGGTCCACCAGGCCGACGATCGACAGTGTCCAGTAAATCAGCAAGATGCCCAGCAATACCGTGGGCACGGCAGTAGGAAAGCTGCTCAGCAGCTGCCAGATCGACATCGGAACCTCCCCTGATTTTATTTTTTATTGTTGCGCGCCGCTCAGCTTACAGGCGGATTTTCATCATTTTGATCGCGGCGCTTGTTTTTTTGCAAAGTTTATCAATTCCTGATGCAAAACTTCCTTGATCCGTCGTTTATCACCAACATCGATGCCGAAGCGTTCGGCCAGCAATGCGTAATCCGCGTCGTTCAGCGTGACCGTCAGGCGCGGGCGCAGCGGTTTGCTGGTGCAGGGCAAATCCAGAATGGTGCGGATCTGGTCGGATGGCGACAGCTGGTTTTCGAAAGCGGCATAGCGCACCGCCTCGATCACCTGTTTTTCGACATCGAAAGCCACTTGCACCGCGCGCAATGCGGCATCCGAACTGGCCCAGCGCGATGAACTGCGTACCATGACAGCGCGCTCCTTTAGCTGGCCGCGGGCGTGTCGCTGGCCGCATCCTTGGCCGCGTCTGCCGGGTGCAGCCGGGCCTGCAGGCGCGCCATCACGTCGTTTTTGCGGTTGACGTTTTCGCCGATGCCGGCTGCGGCCAGCTTGCTTTCGAGCGCCTTGTTGCCAAACTCGCCATCGAGCACGTCGGCTGCCTGCATACGGTCGGCCATGTCCTGATGGCGCTGCTTGATGCGCTCCAGCGATTCTTTTGCGCTCATCAGTTTCGAGCCGCTCGAACCCATGCTTTGCGAAATCGTCGCGGTTGCCTTGTAGACGCTTTCGGTGGTCTTTGCCATCGCCAACTGGCGCTCATGTTCGCGCAGCGTGGCTTCGGCATTGCGGATCAGCTCTTTCAGGCGCACGATATGCGCGGCGAATTGATTGCGCGCGCCGGTCTGCTCGACGCTGGCGATTTCAAGATTGGCCACCTTGTCGGCGACTTCTTCCGCCAGCCCGGTCTGGTCTTTTTGCAAGGCTTGCATGGCCAGCGCTTCGTATTTGCGGATTTCTTCGGCCAGCCGCTCGATTTCGCGGCCGGCCTGGATTTCCTTGGCCATGACCGCGGTCAGTTCCTGCTTGGCCTTGGCCACATGGCTTTTGGCTTCGACGATTTCCTGTTCATAAATACTGCCGGCGTTGTTGTCGACCACGCTTTGGCCAATTTCGCGCAGGTTCCCGCGCAGCATTGTCAAAATTTTGGAAAAGACAGCCATGATGAGCTCCTTATTTCAAATAATCAGTGAATACATCCAGGGCTTCGACGGCATTGTCTGCCACCATCGCCACGTCTTTTGCTATCTCAGCGACGCTTGCATCGTGCGCCAGCGAGCCGTAAATCACATATTGGCGACCGATCCGGCCAAAGGTCGACAATGGAATCGAAATATTCAAATCCATCATCGCCTCGAGCATGTCGGCACGCCGCTCGGGCTTGATTTCATCTTCCATCCACAGGTAACTGATGCACAACACCTGGGTCGGCGTGACAGTCACAAAGACTGGCAACTCTTGCTGGCCGTCGATACTGATGCGCATCACGGGTACCGCATCCGGCTCGCTCGCCGGCAACAGGTTGGTACTGACGGCCACCGAACCGAAACGCTGCGCCAATGCCTGGTCCAGCCCAGCCAGCTGACTCATCCCATCTTCCATAACTTCCTCCCCTGTGATGTTGTATTTGTTGGTATGGCAACACGAAGACATAATATGTCGAATTATAGGGGTGCGACATAAAATGTCAAGCGCTTGAGAAAATAATTTTATATTTACAACAAATTACTGCTGTGTCCAGCCAACTCAGGGTCGGCGCTACTCAATTCCCCGGAAAACGACTGCCCACTACCGCCTGCGTGTCTGGATCAACACAGTTAGCCCTTCGAAATTGGATTGAGTTATGGCAACTCACTATAATGGCCCAGCTTAATTACACAACCTTCCTTGCCGATCATGAAAATGCCCATCCAATGCCGCAACCGCCTGCCGGCTGCAATTGCTTGCCTAGCTAGCGTGCTGAGCTGCGTGCCGGCCGGCGCCGCAAGCTTGCCGCTGTGGGAAGCCGGCGCCGGCATTGCCGCACTGCGCTTGCCGGATTACCGCGGAGCGGACCAGCACACTGCCTACGTGCTGCCGATTCCGTACTTCGTCTATCGCGGCGAATTTTTAAAAGCGGACCGCAATGGCGTGCGCGGCACGCTGTTTGACAATGACAAAGTCGAACTCAACCTGAGCCTGAATGGCACGCTGCCGGTCAACAGCCGGGATAACCTGGCGCGCAGCGGCATGCGCAACCTGAAGCCGACCGTCGAGCTGGGCGCCAACCTCAGCATCAACCTGTGGCAGTCAGCAACACAGGATTTCAAGCTGGATTTCCGCGCGCCGATCCGCACCGCGGTCACGGTCGAGTCGTCGCCGCAGCAAATCGGCTGGCGCTTTGCGCCGAACCTGAATCTCGACATCAAGAACCCGGCCGGTTTACCGGGCTGGAATCTCGGCATCCTGGCCGGGCCGCTGTTCGATAGCCGCCGCTACAATGCCTATTTTTATGCGGTCGATCCAAGCCAAGCCACGGCCACCCGGCCGGTGTATACCGCAAGCGGCGGCTATTCCGGAGCACAGGCGACGCTGGCCTTGTCGAAGCGCTATGCCGGCACCTGGGTCGGCGGCTTCCTGCGCTATGACACGCTGGCCGGCGCCGTATTCGAAGACAGCCCGCTGGTCAGGCAACGCAGTGCCGTCTCCGCCGGCGTGGCCGTCACTTGGATTTTTGGCGAATCGGCGACGCGGGTGCAGGCTGACGAATGAATCCGGCTGGCGGGCATGACAAACCGTCTATTGTATTCATGCATCAAGCGTCGCCCGGACGTCTACAGCGCCAGTGAATAATGGTAAAGTCTGGTTCCCGTTACCCTGCATTGAATCCCTCATGAACCCGGATGTAGACGCGCCAAACAACGCCCAAGAATGTGACATCCTGATCATCGGCGGCGGACCTGCAGGATCGACCGCCGCCGCCTTGCTCACGCAAAAGGGCTACCGCGTCACGCTGATCGAAAAAGCCCATCATCCGCGTTTTCATATCGGCGAATCGCTGATACCGGCGAATCTGCCCTTGCTTGAAAAACTCGGCGTGGCCGAGCAAGTCCGGGCGATCGGCATGGAAAAATGGTCGGCCGAATTCGTCTCGCCGTGGCATGATCACAAGCAGACATTTGATTTTGCCGATGCCTGGGACAAGTCGATGCCGCATGCCTATGAAGTCGAACGCGCCGATTTCGATGAAATCCTGATTCGCAATGCGCAGAAAAAAGGCGCGCTCGTCATCGAGGGATGCAAGGTCACTGACGTGCAGTTTCTTGCCAATGGCGAGGGCGCGCTGATCCAGACCCGGCAGGACGATGGCACGCTGCAGCCGTGGCGCGCCCGTTTCGTGCTGGATGCGTCCGGACGCGACACTTTCCTAGGCAATCGCTTCAAGGCCAAGGTGCGCAATGAAAAGCACAGCAGCACCGCGGTGTACGCCCACTTTGCCGGCGCCGAGCGCAATCCCGGCAAGGCCGAGGGCAATATCACCATCTTCTGGTTCGAGCATGGCTGGTTCTGGTTTATTCCGCTCATGCATGGCAAGACCAGCATCGGCGCGGTGACCTGGCCGTATTACCTGAAAACCCGCACCAAGCCGCTCGAGGAATTCTTGCTCGACACGATTGCGCTGTGCCCGCAACTGCAACAGAAACTGGCCGGCGCAAAAATGGTGACGCCGGTGGAAGCCACCGGCAATTACGCCTACAGCTGCAACCATACCCATGGCCCGAATTACCTGCTGCTGGGCGACGCCTATTCTTTCATCGATCCGGTGTTTTCTTCCGGCGTGCTGCTGGCCATGAACAGTGCCTTCATCGGTGCCGACACCGTCGATACCTGCCTGCAGCGGCCGGCCGAGGCCGCCAGCGCACTGAAGCGCTTTGACAAAAGCATGCGCGTTGGACCGAAGCACTTTTCCTGGTTTATCTACCGCGTGACCAATCCGGTCATGCGCGAACTGTTCATGGGACCGCGCAATATATTCCGCATGAAGGAAGCCTTGCTGTCGATTCTGGCCGGCGACGTCTTCGGCAAGACGCCATTCGGGCCCTCGCTGCTGGTTTTCAAGAGCCTGTATTACGGCATGTCGATCATGCATCTGAAGCGCACCTTCATCGCCTGGCGCAGGCGCAAGCACAATATTCGCAGTGTCACCGGCGTGGATGCTGCAGGCGGGATGATGAATTGATGGATCTGGCAACACCGATTCTGCAGTGCGCGTACTTGCCCGTCGATAGCATCTTGCAAGCTGGCGGCAAGCCGGATGACCAGCGGCTGGGTACCGTGTGCTTTTCACCTTGGCTGCCGCAGACCATGGCGGCAATCCCGGGCCAGCCGGTGGTCGGCGTGCCGATGCCGGCGATCCATGTGGCCGGCCCATCGCACGCCCCCAGCGCCACCGGCGCCACCTGCGAAATATGGAGCGCCGGCGGCGCTGCCGTTTATGGCCGGCACCAGGACGTGCATTTCGGGTATACCGGCGAGCTGCTGTTTGGCGCGATTCAATTGTCCGAAGCACAATTCGCTGACGCCGCGACCGCTGGCGCCGGCGGCACGCCGCTGCAGCAAGCTGCCGAAGCGGCCTACCGCGCGATCTTTGCGGCCGCCGACGCCACCGGTTTTACCCACATCTTGCGGTTCTGGAATTACCTGGCCGATATCAATGGCGAAAGCCACGGCATCGAGCGTTACCGGCAGTTCAACATGGGCCGGCAAGACGGCTTTTTGCATAGCGGCCGCGCAGTCAGCGGCCAGGCGGTGCCGCCGGCTTCCGCACTGGGATTCGCGGCCGGACCGCTGACCGTATATTTTCTCGCCGGGCGCGGCGTGACTTCGACTGTCATCGAAAACCCGCGCCAGGTCAGCGCCTACGCCTACCCGCGCCAATACGGCCCGCGCAGCCCGACCTTTTCGCGCGCCAGCGTCGCCCACCTGGCCAGCAATGACGTGCTGTTCCTGTCCGGCACCGCCAGCATCGTCGGCCATCGCACGCTGCATGCGGGCGACGTGCGCGCGCAGGTGCGCGAAACCATGGCCAATATTGCCGCCATGGTAAGTGAAGCCAACCGGGTTGCGCAGCGCAACCGGTTCGCGCTGCACGAGCTTTGCTACAAGGTGTATGTGCGCCACGAAAGCGATGCCGGCGCAATCCTTGACGAGCTGCGGCGCACACTGGGGGAGTCGGCACGCCTGCTGTTTCTGAAGGCGGATATTTGCCGGGAAGACTTGCTGATGGAAATCGAGGCCAGCGCCGGTCATCCGCTCGATTTTTCCCCGGGCGTCTAGCGCCTGTCGCGTGCCATGCCCCCGGTTGCAGGAAGCGCACAGAATGGTGCTTATCTGCCGGGTTTGTCGTTTAGACAGCGCCAATTGAAGGCGCATCATTTATCATAACCGATACGGATGAAGCCGCTTTGCCAAGTCTGCTTCATCGTTCGATTTCCGGATTGCCCAGAAGCTGCGTACTGACCTCATGAAATTCTGCTGCCGCATTTTATTGACAGTGTATGACACCGCCGTGTTTTACCTGGGCTTGGCGTGGTTTGGCGTGATCTGCCTTTCCTGGACGCTAATTGCCTTGGTCTTGCAAGTGGTGATGCCGCGCGAATCCGGCCGGCGGCTGGGTCGGCTGGGCATCATGTATGGCTTCCGGCTGTTCCTGTCCAGTCTGGAACTGTCCGGACGCTTCAAGTTCGACCTGCGCGCGCTGGATGCACTGCGCGATGAAAATGCGCTGGTGATTGCACCCAACCACCCATCGCTATGGGATGTGGTGCTGGTGGGGTCGCGTCTGCCGGATGTGGCCTGCGTGATGAAGGCGGAAATCGTCGGCAACCTGTTTCTCGGCGCCGGCGCCCGCCTGGCGCGCTACATTCACAATCAATCGCTGCGCCAGATGATCGTGCTGGCGATCGCCGACCTGCAGCGCGGCAGTCATGTGCTGCTGTTCCCGGAAGGCACCCGCACCGTGGGCGGCCCGATCGGCCCGCTGAAAGGTGCCATCGGCATCATTGCCCACCGTGCCGCAGCACCGGTGCAAACGGTGTTCATCGAAACCGATTCACCATTCCTGACCAAGGGCTGGCCGGTGCATAAAATGCCGCCGCTGCCGATGCATTACCGCATCCGGCTCGGTCAGCGTTTCGATCCACCGACAGATAGCGCCACTTTGATGACGGCACTAGAACAGTATTTTCTGCAGCAACTGGCCGTGCCTGAAGCGCTGCAATCGGCCGATATGCCGGCGCCATTGCCGGAAAATGCCCCGGCCTTCGCCGAATAAGCTTTCACTTCCATCCACGCCTTCAATGATCCCTGCATCCAGCCCGTCGGTTACGCATCTGGTCCTGATTCCCAGCTACAATCCTGGCCCGAAAGTCTACGAGACGGTGCGCCAGGCGCGCCAATACTGGAATCCAGTCTGGGTGGTAGTCGACGGCAGCACCGACGGCACGGCGCACGGCTTGCAACAGATGGCAGCGGCGGACCCGGGCTTGACGGTGATTGTGCTGCCGGCCAACGTCGGTAAGGGCGCCGCCGTGCTGGCTGGACTGGGTCAGGCAACTAGCCACGGCTTTACCCATGCATTGACGATGGACTCGGACGGGCAGCATCCGGCCGAACTGATTCCCAGATTCATGATCGAATCGATCCGCCAACCGCGCTGCATGGTGCTCGGCAAACCGGTATTCGACGCCAGCGCGCCGGCCTTGCGCGTGAAAGGCCGGCAAGTGTCGAACTGGTGGGCCAATCTGGAAACCCTGTGGGCCGGCATCGGCGATTCGCTGTTCGGCTTTCGCGTCTATCCGGTCGAGCCCTTGCGCGCCGTGATGCGCGGCCAGCGCTGGATGCGCCGCTTCGACTTCGATCCGGAAGCGGTGGTGCGGCTGTGCTGGCACGGCGTCATGCCAGTCAATATCGATGCGCCGGTGCGTTATTTCACGCCGGATGAAGGCGGCGTCTCGCACTTTCGCTACCTGCGCGACAACACGCTGCTGACCTGGATGCATAGCCGTCTATTGCTGGGATTTCTGGCACGCCTGCCGCTGCTGTTGATACGTCACGCGCGCCGCTGACGCACCTGCCAAGCGCGCTGCGCGGGGCCTAAGGCCAGGCCAGCCCTGTTACACTGCCGGCAGCTTTTCCAAACCAATTCTGTGCGCTGTCGCATGCACAATGCGACAGCGTCAAAAACAAAATTTCCAGTCACCCATGAAATCCAACGGCCTTTCCTTTCATCACCCGATTGCCTTCTGGCTCGGCTGCGCTGCGCTGATGGCCGGCGTGCTGGCCCATATACCGATGTTCATTCACGCGTCCTACATGGATTACCAGATGGTCGGCATGCCGATGGATCCCGCCATGCTGGCCGGCATGGTGGTGATTCCGGTCGGTTTGCTGCTGGCCACCTACGGCTTGATGCCGCGCCTGGATCTGATGCGCCAGGGCCTGCATGGCGGCCATGCGCTGCACTTCCATATTGCCGACGGTGTGGCGTTGAATCGCGAACACTGGAAACTGGTCATCGTGCTGGTGGTTGCGCTGATCGTCGACGTGATGAAGCCGGCCACGCTCGGCTTTGTCATGCCGGGCGTGACCCGCGAATACGAGATCAGCAAGCAGACTGCCGGCTGGCTGCCGCTGGTGGCGCTGACCGGCACCACGGTCGGCTCGATCCTGTGGGGCCGCATCGCCGACGTGTTCGGCCGGCGCGCCGCGATTTTGCTATCGGCACTGATGTTCATCGGCACCGCCATCTGCGGCGCGATGCCATCGTTTGAATGGAACCTGGTAATGTGCTTTTTGATGGGCGCATCGGCCGGCGGACTGCTGCCGATCACCTTTACCCTGATGGCCGAAATGATTCCGGCCGCCCACCGCGGCTGGCTGCTGGTTGCGCTGGGCGGCGTCGGCACTTCGGCCGGCTACCTGGTGGCGGCCGGCGCGGCCAGCGTGCTGGAGCCGATGTTCAGCTGGCGCGCATTGTGGCTATTGGGCTTGCCGACCGGCGCGCTGATCATTTTCCTGAACCGCTATATCCCCGAATCGCCGCGCTTTCTGGCAAATGCCGGATTGAAAAACGAAGCACGTGCCGTGCTGGCAAAGTTCGCCGGCGTGATTGATGCCGATGCCGACACCGCAACGCCAGCATCGGCCGCTGCGCAGTCCGGCGGCAAGCAAGCCAGCGGCGTGCTGCAATTGCTGCGCGGCGACTATGCCAGTCTGACTTGGGGCTTGCTGGTGTGCGGCATCGGCTGGGGGCTGGTCAATTTCGGCTTTTTGCTGTGGCTGCCGGTCAATCTGCGCAGCATGGGCATGGATGGCGGGGCCGCCAGCGCACTGCTGGCAAAGTCGGCCGTGCTGGCGCTGCCCGGCATCCTGTTGGTAATCGGGCTGTACCATCGCTGGAGCAGCATCAAGGCGCTGGTACTGTTCATCGGCTTGACCGCGATGACGCTGCTGGCCTTCTTTGCGATGGGCATCAACGGCGCACCGTCGGCCACCGCGATGGTGCTCACCACTGCCTTGCTGCTGGTGTGCGCCAGTGGCGTGATCGCCATGCTGATTCCGTATGCTGCCGAAATCTACCCGGTGCATTTGCGCGCCACCGGCGCCGGCGTAATCGCCGCCAGCTCCAAGCTTGGCGGCATTCTGGGCGCGGCGTGCGGCGTGCTGGGCTTATTCAACGACCTGGCCTGGTCGGCATTGCTGATTGCGGTACCGATGGCAATCTCTGCAGTGATGCTGATGAAAAGCGGCATCGATACCCGCGGTCGGCGACTGGAAGAAATCCAGGATGCGTTTGTCGCCAAGCGCAGCGCCGGCGCTTGAAGAGCGGCCCGCTTAAATCAGGCCGCCATTGATGGAAATGATCTGGCCGGTGATGTAGGCGGCGCGCGGCGACGCCAGAAAACTGACCAAATCGGCCACTTCTTCGGGCTTACCGGCGCGCTTCATCGGCACCATGCTGCCGATCGCTTGCGCGTCGAACTTGCCTTCGATCATATCGCTTTCGATGATCCCGGGCGCGACCGCATTGACGGTGATGCCGCGACTGGCCACTTCCTGCGCCAGCGATTTGGTGGCGGCATTCAAGGCGCCCTTGGCGGCTGAATAATTGACCTGGCCGCGATTGCCGGTCAGCGCTGCCACCGATGACATGTTGATGATGCGTCCCCAGCGGCTGCGGATCATCGGCATCATCAGCGCCTGGGTGACGTGATAAAAGCCATTCAGCGATACATCGATCACCCGGTGCCACTGGGCGCTTTGCATGCCCGGAAACACCGCATCGTCATGGATGCCGGCATTGTTGATCAGGATCTGGATCGGATCAATGTCGACCAGCGGCTGCAGGACGGCGGCCACCGCCGCCGCATCGGTGACATCGAACACCAGCACTTCGGCACTGCCGCCGGCGCCGACGATCGCATCGACCGTGGCCTGCGCAGCTGCGCGCTGCCGGTTGGCATGCACCAGGACGTGGTGGCCATCGGCCGCCAAGGCGCGGCAGACTGCCGCGCCGATGGCGCCGCTGCCGCCTGTGACAAGCGCTCGCTTCATGGATTGATTCCCGATTTTATTGGTTACTGGTTGCCGGCGACCGCCAGGGAGGCATTGATGATCACCGCCGCCCTGCCTTCCAGCAGCACCCGCCCCTGCCCGAACACAGTGAAATCATACAAAACATTGTTGCCGTCGCCGCTGAAGCGCACCACCTCGATCGTCAGTTCACCCGGCACGTCGTCGAGACGATCGACATGCAGCGTGGCGCCGCGCACGCTGGCCAGGTAGCCCATGCGCGCGCGTTCCTGCGGCTGCGCCAGCAATGCGCCATGCACCGCCATCGCCTGCGCCGCGTATTCGATGCCGCAACTGGATGCGAGCCGGCCATGCGCGCGCAATGGATTGTCGAGCGCACGATGGCTGGATGCGAGCGCGAGTACCCGCTGTTCATTCCAGGCCTCGACCCGGTCCAGCAGGCACATGGCGCCCTGATGCGGAATGCGCGCGGCAATCCAGGCGCGGTCTTGCGTAACCTGCTCTGATGCGGCCCGACCTGGCGCGGCCCGACCTAATTGCATGGCGCCACCTCAATTGCCAGCCGGCTGCCGTCGAGATAGTCGATCACCACCCGCACCGCCTGGCGGCTAGCGATGGCGCGCAACATGGGCAGGCTGCGTGCCGCCGGAATGCTGGTGCGTAACTGTTCCAGCAGCGGCTCGGCGATCCGGTCGGCGACATCCGCTGTCTGCATGACCGTGATTTTTGCCAGCGATCGGTCGCTGGCAACTGGCGCCAGCACCAGGCCGACGCCAAACTCGTCATTAATCGGCCGGGTTTTGCGCAGCGGTTCCGGATAAGGCGTGTCACAGGCAATCAACAGCGTGGCCGTACGATCGACCACCACTTGCGCCAGCGCTTCCAGCAGTCCGGCGCCAAAACCGGCGTCATACGCGCACAACACCGATGACGGCGCCATCGCACCGGCAGCAATGCTCCAGTAACCGGCAGCAGCGTTATGCACCGAATTGTGAAACCGGGTCGGCGATATCTGGCGGTCGCTTGACGCGAGCATTTCGCAGATTTCATGGCAATTGACGCCATCGCCGCCGGATGCGGCAAACACGGTCGGCAATCCAACCACGTCAAGCTCGGCAGCGGCAGCCGCCTGATAACCGACGCCGAGCGACAGCTTGACGATCGCGCCGCAGCGCCGCCGTTCGGCCGGCGGCAGCGCAGCCGGCGCCGGCAGCAGCGCTTTCTGGTATTGGTAAGCGGTCTGCCCGGTCAGGATCGCGCAGCTCGACTGCCAATCGGTCAGGCCCGGGCCGATCAAGCCGATGCCATCGATATATCCAGTAACAGTTGTCATGGGCAAGGTCTCAATTGGCACGGCCGAAGATCAGGCTGCAGTTGGTGCCGCCAAACCCGAACGAGTTGCTCAGCACCCGGTCGACGCGCTGCACGCAATTGTCGAGCAGATAATTGATCGGCAGTTGCGGATCCGCTGTGCTGGTATGCAAGCCGCCGGGCAGCAAGCCATGCTGCAGCGCCAGTGCGCAAATCACCGCTTCCAGGCCGCCGGCCGCGCCCAGCGTATGGCCGGTGGCGCCCTTGGTCGAGCTGCACGGCGTGCCTGCACCGAACAACGCGGCTACAGCCTTGCCTTCGGATGCATCGTTGCTCGGCGTGGCGGTGCCGTGCAGGTTGATGTAATCGATTTGCGCCGGCAACAGCCCGGCCATTGCCAGCGCATTTTCCATCGCGAGCTTGGCACCCAGCCCGTCCGGATGCGGCGACGACATGTGATAGGCATCGCTCGACTCGCCGATGCCGGTCAGCAGCACCGCATCGGCTTCCAGCGTGGCAGGCGCTCGCTCCAGCAGCACCAGCGCCGCGGCCTCGCCGATCGAGATACCGCTGCGGTCGGCCGCATACGGGCGGCATGGCTGGGCCGAAGTCAGGCCCAGCGAATTGAAACCGTACAGCGTGGTCAGGCACAATGAATCGACGCCGCCGACCACCGCAGCATCGATCAGGCCGGCTTCGATCATGCGCCGTGCCGACGCAAACACCTTGGCGCTGGAAGAACAGGCCGACGACACCACCATCGCCGGTCCACTCAGTTGCAGATATTGCCGGGCGAAATCGGCGGCCGAAAAGCAGCTGTGCGAAGTGCGGTAAATGAAGTCGGCCGGCAACGCGCCACTGACCGGATCGCGGCGCCGGTAAGCCAGTTCGGTTTGCAAAATGCCGGAGGTGCTGGTGCCGAGAAACAGTCCGATGCGCTGCTGCCCGTACTTCGCGGCGGCCGCCTGCACCGCTGCAGTAAAGCCATCCTGTTCCAGCGCCAGCTGCAGCAGCCGGTTGTTGCGGCAGTCGTACTCGGCCAAGTCGGCGCGCAGCACCACGTCATCGACGCCGGTCACCGCGCCGATATAGGTGTCGAGCTCGACCGTATCGAAATCGCAATGGGTCAAGCCGCTGGTGCGCCGGCGCAGCGATTCCAGGGTTGGGGACAGGCCGCGGCCGATGCAGCTGGTGGCGGTGAAATGCGAGAGAAGAAGCGGTTTCAAGTCTGGGTGGGCAAAAGAGTGATTTCAGCCGGCCGATTTTAACAAACTAAGCCGCAGACATG
>JAKFFK010000071.1:0-41195 GCA_036675285.1 Paucimonas sp.
GATCGGCTTCGATATCCGCTGCGGTGACTGCGCCCGTTTTCAGCAACACGTTATTCAGGTATTCAGTACGCTGCGTGGAGGTATGCTGAAGCGCCAGCACATAGCCATCGCTCATGCCTTTCAAGCGGGAATGCGGGGTCAGGTCTTGCGTATTGCCTTAACCTCAGACCAAAAATTGCAACCATGCCTAACATCCAAAAATCATTCATAGGAATGCACCACTATATCGATCGTGTACCTTTGCACGATGGATAAGCAACGCAGCCCCAAAACGCTTTACCCGCGTGAGCGCCCTTTTTTGCAGTCCGGCGCACCATCTCTTTGGGACATTGCGGACAACGGGGCAAGTCTGCAACTGGCATTGCCACAGCATTGGCACTGATAGCCACGCCGGCTCTTTCTGTTTTCGCCGAGCTCGCCTTGGCTTGCCGGATCAACTTCAACAAAACCGGCCCATCGATTAATTCTACGTTTCGCCCCTGGGCAAACGTCGTTGCCGCATCGGTAAACTGGCCAGACGTCACCACAAATCCGCCGGCAGCGCCACGTGCTGCCATCACGCCATATAATTCACGTACCACCTCTACGCCAACCTTAAACGCTTTCCATTGCTTGCATTGGACCAGGAATACCTCGCCGCTCTTGCGCAACACAAGATCCACGCCACCATCAGGGCCGTTGCCGCCGGTTTCAATGACCTGGTACCCCTGCTGGCGAAACGCTTCGCCAACCAGCAGTTCAAATTCTTGCCATGACATCCCGTCCAGTACATTGGCGGCACTGCTCTGTGCGGTATTGACGAGCAAGTCGTTGCGCTGTTTGCGGCGCCAGGCTGACACGCCAGCACCGGCAACGCATATCGCCGGCAGAATGAACTGGCCATAGTAAGCAAGTATCTTCGCCAGCATACCGACTACCTGCTGCCCGAGCTGCGATGTTGGCACTGGTGCGGCTGAAATAACTGGGGATTGTGTTGCGAAAGCGTGCAGAACAACATAGCTAAGAATAGCGAGTGCGACGCCTGCCCACCACGGAAGCATCGATACCAGGTCGAGCACGTCTTCCGCCGGAGAGGTTTTTCTTTTGCGCGCCATGTTTTATTTGCCTTGTAATTATTATTATCGCGCTGAATACTTCGATGTTTCCAATACACAAAATTCTATCTCTGTATGCATAGACGGCCTTCTCCTATAAATATGGGAGAAGGCCAAAGAGATGACTTTTTTAACGTCATTCGTTACCTATGATGAGGATCAGTCTGATATTACGAACAGGATCAGCTTTGTGAATTGCAAAGGCGAGTGCCCCCAATGAGGTCACTCGCCTTTCATTACTAAAGGAACTTTAGGGTCAGGGCTTGCTGTCATCAAGCCGTCATAATCCGACGCCTATACTCTGCCCATGCCGCTTGGCTAGACGGATATGCAGACCCATGTACAAAACCAATAAACGACTTTTGATCCTCGATGCGGATGGCACCACCATTGATGCCTTCCAGGCGATCGAGGCAGCGTTTGAACGACACGGCTTGTCGCTTGGCGATGAGGCAAGCTTTCAGAAGCGCCACAATCTTTTCAAGTACCTTGGTGGCATCAAGGAATTTCCTTCCTTCCTCAAGAAAAATATTCGCAAGAAGAGCCGGCAGGAAATCATTGATACCCTGACCGAGGTCTACCGTACCGAAGCGCGTCTGTACCCGGGCATTGCCGAACTGATCCGCTCGCTGATAGCTGCCCCCGATGTGATAGTCGGTCTGGTCACCAGAAACATCACCAACGAGCCGCTGGTAAGCTTGCGGCAGCTGTTTGCCCGCCATGACCTCGACATCGACGCATTGGACTTTCTTGTGCATATCCCGCTGAAGGAAAAAAAGACTGCCCAGTTCCGCGCGATCCGAGAACAGTTCGGCATCAATCCTGCGCGCGGCTATATCTGCGGCGACGAGCACAAGGATTATCATGCCGCGATCAATGCCGGCCTGCACCCATTCATGGTGTCGTATGGCTTTGAAGATCACGCTAGGTTGAGTGCGAAGTTTGGCGTCCCGGAGGAAGTGATTTCGCCCACTTCCGAGGCGCTATGTGCGCGGGTACGCCACGCGCTGGACTTGCCGGTTGCTGGCTGAACTGCCTGACTCTCCTGCCTTCACGCCCGGTACGAATACCAGAACAGCAGCGCACTGACGGCAGCAAAAATCCAGTATTCCACAGGTGCCCCGGCAACCCAGTTCTTGTGCCAGGAAACATGATCCCGGTGAAAACGCTTCCATCCATAGGCGGGATTGAAGATAAACCAGAGAAAATCTTCCATGATCCAGAACAGCATGATGCAGGCAAGGACCCGTGCTTCCAGCGCGATGGTCCACTGGGCGCCAAACAGCAACGGAAAATGAAAAAAGACCGCGATGAACGGAAATGCCCAGGCATGGTAGCCGGTCATGGCACGGCCGCCCCAGAAAATATCCAGCAGCCAATGCTTCTCGATGCGCCAGGTCGGCAGATTGATTGCCCAGCCGCCTTCACCTTCGATATGAATTTCAACTTTGGCGAACATATAGGCCAAAACGAAGACCCCGCCCAGTGTCAGGGCAAGTTGTAGCATTTCCGAAAGCTGCATGGGTATCCTTCTGTTTTTACCAGTCGAATTCTACATGCCAACAAGGATCAATCTGATGACAAATTGATGACAGATCAGGTGCGATTCGCGCCTGATCACAAGAGATCGTTTGAACGCAACCAGGACATCCGCGGCCGGCACCTCACAAGCGGCATATTCCAATTTTCACGAGCTTGCGCAAAGCTGGATGCCACAACGAAAAAAGCGCATGAAGCCGGCTGATCCATCGGATCGAAATAGCCGCTGATGAAACAAGCATCTGCCCGTTATGCGTGCAAAATCGAGGGCTGAGCCGTTGGGCGATGTGCAGCAAGAGCATCACAGCCAAGCCGAGATGTTCCCTAGACTCGGCATCAACTTGGCGCTATTTGACGTCCCCTCCTCGCTGAATCAGAATTTCTCTCAAAATTGAACGGTGACAACGTGCCTCATCTTCGCAATAGCAGCCTATCGATAAATTTGTTTGATGGGATAGTGCCGCCAGCAAGTCCAGGTCCTTGGCCGCCCCTGGCGTTTTCAATTCCGCCAGAAACTTCCTTTTGAACGCTTTCCACGATTTCTCATCACTGGCTGCCTGGGCATCCTTTAACTGGGCATCGCTCGGCGACAAGTTCGGAAACCAGACATCGTAAATATTCTTCGACGCGTAATCTTCTTTTTTCACGCCCCGGGGAGGCCGTCTCACCGTCCCGATGCGCAACCCTTCGCCGTCTTCCCTGGGGCTACCCAGTCTTACGATTCTAATGGTCATTGTTGGCTACCCTGCCAGATCACCAAATCAAGCGCGACGCTTTGATTCGACGTCGATGTATGTCGGTGGAAGTTTTGCATTCATACGCCCGGACAGGCAGGCTTGGCCGGTCAGCCACCTGACGGACAATCCGTAATGCTTGATTCTGCTGCATAAAATTCCTTTGACTGTTGGATGATACCCGCCTTCAGAAGAAGGCCGTATCAGGTACAAATTCTAGTTGCAAATTTATTAATAATTTTGCAGAATGCAAGCAGTTTATTTTTACCTGCATGGGCATTTGTCGATCAGCTGGCGGGCTAGTTATCTAGTTATGCTGCGCGGGAAAACCCGAATATCACAATCGAAACCGATCGTCATTCATATCAAGGAACTGCCATGTCGCAGCAAAGCTGGGGGCTCATTTACCGATTGAGTGGCATTGTGCTGCTGCTTGCCATCATGGGACTGGTATTGCAAGTCCAGTACGTCGGGTGGATGACGATCATGGTAACTGCCGTAATAAGTGGCCTGACCTGTTTGCTTGCCTATAAAAGAAAAAGTGATGGCGGCGACACGATCGACTTTGGAGTTATGCTGGATACCCGGGCTGCCGCCAGCAGCAAGGCCGCGCAAGCCGGTGCCGCCGGCACCGTGGCAACGGAGTTGCTGGTAGTCGGCGTCGTCCAATGTATCGGTGCGTCGGGCATCGGCAAGAAGCTGAATGCCTATTTCGTACTGAATCCATGGCGCGTCAAGGGTGGCGCGGTGCAGGAAATCGACTTGACCATCCGCCTGCCCAAACCGGTTTCGCAAAGTGAATACGACCGGTTTGCTTTGAACCTTGCTGCAGATGATTTGATTGCCGAAGTGAAGATTACGGATCTCGCCGCTGGCAATGGCAATGACAGCAGCACGGCCCAGCTGGTAGAGATCGTGTCCATCGGCGTCGTCGACAGTGAACTGAGCAGCTTGGCATCTCAAAAGCATCTGCCGGTTGAGCTGGAGTTAGATGGCCAGCCTGTGAGGTTTGCGATCGATGAGGAAGAAGGTATCTATGCCGGCACGATTCAGTGGCTCGGCAATCCTATTCGTCTTTATCTGGACACGGATGATTCCCGTCAAACGCGGCTCTTTGCGAAGGATGCCAAAGTGTTGCTGGCGAATACCCATGCTTGGGACACGAAGCTGCGCGAAAAGCTTGCCGGGCTTTTGGTGGAAGAAAACCGGGATTTACTCAACCCGGAAGATCGGGACAAGCCGACGGAAGCCATCCTGGCCCGGTTAAGCCTGAACGATATTCATGTAATGGAAGAAGGCGTGCTGACCTTCAACTTCAGTCAAGACAATGTTTTCCCGGATAAGGAAATCTCGATCTTCGGCGATCTGGAACAAGGTCTGGAAGAAGCCGAGCTGTATTAAGACATCGGGCATCGGGCATCGGCAATCAATGCCGTTTGTATAGTCACCGTCTGGTCTTGAAACGGAAGCCCGGGATTTATTGAAACTAGAAAGGAAGATGATGAAGAAAATCGTTGTTGTCGCCACGCTGCTGTTGAGCTGGAGCCAGGCGCATGCACTGGATGTTTACATCGGCACGATAGAAACAAGAAATGGCAAAGCGCACCTGATCCGCTGTGACCTGGTCAAGAATGAATATATTTTGACTGATGTGGATAAAAGCGCCAATGGCCCGGTTAAAAGATTGATGGATAAATTCGGCAAGCAGAAACCACCGATCTACGCTGAGGTGATCGGCGATTACCAGGAAAAAGATGGCAAGAATATTTTGGTCGCAAAAGCAATCCAGAATATCAAACAGGGAAAATCCTGCCATTTGCTTTGAAAACGTTTGAGCATCACTTCGCAAAGCACAGGCATTGACGGCAATATCCGCGTTGGCAAAAACCTTGAAACACCAATGGCAACAAGGCATTTTTTCTGATTTGCTATTGGTTGCAGGTCAACAGGCTGCCTTGATAGGCGGCATTCATTTGCCATCCCTCTGCTGGGAACTGGCTATGACATTCGAACCGTCCAGAAGTTACTTGGACATTCTGATGTGTCGGCCACGATACCTTACTTGCATGCCCTGAACCGAGGTAGGCGAAAGTTCGATGGGTCGGAATCAGACTCGATGAATCTCTCGCCGCGCACCTTTGACTTAGCCACTAAAATCTCTGCGCTACCGTGATGGCCCACGATGCGCCGCCATCGCCCAGCTGATTCGCCCAGTACCAGGCTGACACATCGCTCCATTGCCTGCCATGCTGACCATGAATGCGCTCCGACACCAGAAAACTGCTTTTCCCGTGCGCTGCGACAAACGTTGCCCAGCGCTGGCCGCCGGCTTCCCTGATCGGCCGTGGCGTGACCGTGTAGCCGTTCGCCCTGAAGCAATCGGCTGCCGGATGCAGTTTGCGCGTGGGATGGGCGACCCAGCGCATGATGATTTCGCGCTTGCCGTCTGTGAAGCGTGCGATGTGTCCAGGGAATTCACGCGCAAAGCGCTCCTCCAGTGCGGACAGCGGCAACCGCGTCAATATCTTGTTTTCAAATGTGGCCGGCCAGCCGGGAAACCCGCTTGTGCCCTTGACGTTGGGCGAGACCGACTTGCCGCCCATGACCAGCGGCGCCAACGCAGCCGCAAGGCAGGCGATCAGGAACCAGCGTGTGCTGTGCTTAAGCATGTCTGTCCTCCCTTGATCTGGTGGATTGCCCACAGGATGGCGCAGGCGCCGATGGCAAAGCTGAACATGCCGGTTGCATCATGGGCCCAGTGCGGCACATTCAACATGCCGGTCTCTATATAAAACAATGCGGCGGCACGGATCGCGTTGGCGGCCACCACCGTCGCCACCGCGAACCCGATCGCGCAACCGGTCTGGACGAACGACAGACGATGCAATGCGGACAGCGTATACACCATGTACATGGCGGCCCAGAGCATCTTGACTCCGCTGCACGGCGCGTCAATCGACACGATCTGGCCGGACCAGTTGAGCAGGGCGCCTTCGCGCACGACCGCAATGCCATTCATCTGCAGCAAAGCCGCCGACAAGGCGCCGGCCACCACGCGCAACGGATAGCCTAGATAAAACTGCCAGGTTGCCGTCAGCGGCAGTGCCAGCATCAGCAGTGCGAACAACGGCAGATCGATGCGCTTGCCCAAGCGCGATGCGCTCGCCAGCGACCCCAGCGCCAGGAAGGCCAGTACAGCGCGTATCGATATCGGCGCCCCGGCCAATGTCGCAACCAGATAGAACACGACAAATGTGATGGGCAACATCAACGGCAGGCGCACCATGGCGGACGACTTGTTGCGCGCCACGACCAGTATGGCGCTCATCAATGCGAGCAATCCCCAATAGTCGTTCGAGGCATCCATGGTGCCGCCGACATACCACGCCAGCACCGGCCAGAATGCCAGCGGCGCCACCAGCATGATTCGACGCTCGCCGGCATTCATTGCGGCACCCGGCACATCTGGCGCACCCGGCCCGCACGCTGCCGCAGATACTGCCAGCCGAATAGACCCAGCACGACGAACATCAGCATCCAGGTTTCCGGCTCGGGGATGGTCGGTACCGTGCCGGCCGCGACCGGCTCCAGACCGGCATCCGTGTATTGCTGACGGGTTTCCAGCACGACGGCGCCGGTCAATGGCGTGACCAGCTGATACTGTTGCGCCAGCAGCATGGCTGCTTCGCGCTGCGCAGATTTGCCTGCCTGCGCTGCAGCAGCAACTTGATCAAACGCCCACAGTCGTGCGATATGGTCCGATGTCTTGCCTTGTTGCAGCAAACCCTCGGCATCGGCAGAGACGCGTTCGCGCATGACGATGGCCTGCCTTGCGTTCGGTTGCCATTGGCCGAATAGCTGGCGCAGATCTTCGGCAACCGTGCCGAGCCGCGGCGCCACAGTCACGGAAACTGCGCCATCCAATTTTTCGGCAATCCGATTCGGGCCGGCAAGCGCCTCGAACTGGATCAGCCGCACCAGATGCGGGCGGCGCTCAAACCGTTGCAGCAAGGGATCAAGCGGCTCCAGCAACACTGGCTGCGGCCCGTGTATCCACACGATCACGCCATCGGGCTCGGTCGATGCCAGATCCCACGCTTGCGTCAGCGCACCCAGGTTGCCACGGCCGCCGGCAAAGGCAAATTGCCTGATGGCCTCGGCGCCCGTCGCCGCATCCAGACCAGCGGGCCTCGACAACGCGACTGTTTCGTCGCCGGCGATGACAATGCTCAATGCAATCGCCGGTGGCAGGTACGCCAGCGTCTGCGCGATCTGGTGCCGGGAATCTGCCATGGAACGCGATCCATCGATCACCAGCACCGCATGGCGCGGGGTCCAGGCCGGCTGCCGGCTGTAGCGTTGCACAACCATTTGCTTGTGCTCGGATTTCGTGTCTTCGGTCCAGACCGTGGTGATCGCCGGGTCGCGACGCGCAGTGACCACGCTGGCGTTTTTGCCCAGCACGGCGTCAGTAATTGCGCCGCGTACCGCCCAGATCGCCGGGCCCGGATGCTCTTGCTTCAGCTCACCGGATCCTTGCAGCGCGGTTTTTGATTCCAGCCATACCGCATGGCGCAGCCCCGGCGCGATTTCGAAATTGCGCTCGCGAAATGCCGGTAGCTGCAATTGCGCTTGTGTCAGGTCGGTGAGCACCATCGGCACCGTCATGCCGATCCTGACCTTCATCTCGACTTGCGGCTGGATCGGGAATAACTGGAACAGAACGCGGTCCTTTCCGGCGGTCGTCACCAGCACCGGGTCGCGCTGCTGGCGCACCACGCGCTCGTAAGCCTGGCGCACCTGCGCGCGACCGCCAAAAGCCGCTTCGCGCTCTTCGCCATCGATCCACAGCGTGACGCGCGACACCACCGCGCCGGGCGGCAACGCTATTTGGCCGCGTCCCTCTTGCTGGTCGCGACTTGCATTTTTAAACACCATGGTCCATTCCAGGTAGCTGGTGGTAGCGGCAGCATCGACCGACCCGTCGATGCGCGAATTTGCCAGCGCGACGCCTTCGACCTTGCGACCGACCTGCTCGCCGCCGCGGTCGTCATCGAAACGCGTTAACCAGTCGCGGCCGGCCCGCATCTTGGGGGCCGGCTTGTCATTGAACGGCGTACCGGTCACCTGATAAAAAATGCTTCTGGCCTGGTCAGTGCTGACCGAATCGCTGGACGCGAGCAGCATCCCGATCAGGTCGGTCGACATCCCGGAGCGTCCGTAGCAAAGACGCAGCATCAGCTCTTCATGGCCGACGGCGCGCAAGAGCCGCAGCCCGTGCTGGCGTGAATCGGCCTTTGGCGACGCCGCCAGATGCATGCCGATCCGGGTGACGCTGAAGTGCAGGTCGGCTGCAATGATCATTGCAAATGCCAGCGCAATGCCGACCCATACACGAGGTATGCGCGGCGTACTGTTGCGGGCGACCGACCGGATCAGCACGCGCCGCGCCCAGATTGCAGCCACCAGGGACAGCACCGGGGCAACCGGTAGCAAGCCGAGGCCGAGCCAGATCAGCAGGATGGGTGCCACCGGGGTCAGCGGCAAGTACAACACCGTGTAAAAAAGCGCGATACCGATCGCGAAGGCATTGAGCCAAGCCAGTAGGTTCGCATGGGCTAGCCTGGAGCGCGACAGCGCCACCAACATCAAGCTATTTGACAGCGGCACGATTGCGATCAGCACACCATGGAAAAGCGTGGGAATCGGATCAAAGAATGACTCGCTGCTCATGTGCGTCATGGCCTCGAAGCCTAGCGTAAATGCGGGCAGCAGTATCCCGATAAAAACAAACAATACAACTTTGCTCAGCCCGGCGGCTTCGGACAATTGACGCGGTGCTTCACGATCCATGGCGATCTCCTCGGTTTCAGATTCGAGGTGATTTTCGTGCACGCTTATGCGTTCATGACGCGTTCAATGTGAAATGAATGTGAAGTCGGTGCCGGGCTAAGCGAGCTCTGTGCGGAAATGGCTCTTTGTCGGCGCTTAATGTGCTTGAGTATGAAGGTGTGATCGTGTGCAATCGACCCGACGCGGATGCTCGGCGTTAGGGAAGGCCGGCGTTTGGAGGAGAATTAGGTCAGGTCTGACATTCCGATATGCCCTTTGCGTCTGTGCCGGATTGGCAGGCCTGCCCCTTACGCTGCAAGTGTAGACAAGGCTTTCGCCTGTCAGGCGAGGCGGCGCGAAAAAAATGCCAGGATTTCGTCGCGCGCAGCCATGGTCGGCTGGCCCGCTTCATCGATCAGGTGGGCAGTCACTACGCTGTGCGGGTATGGCACATGCCGAGCAAAAAATGGCGCCACGTCGGTGCTGGCGGCATTGTCGGGAAGGATGCGCGCGACAAAGCGTTCGCCCAGTGCCTCGGTGTATGCGGCAAAGCGTTGCGCCTTGCAAATCTGGTCTCCCTCGAACCGGTAAGCCAGCACAGTGAGGTCTTCCCGCTCAAGCCGCTGGCGCACAGCCTGCAGGTCGTCGGGGGCGATCTCCAGGCCGGCAGGGTCGTTGAGCGGCAGCGAGGGCTGACATAACACTGGCGCCAGCAGCGCCGGCTCGAGCATCATCGACAGTGCAAAGTTTCCGGTAAAGCACATGCCGATGGCGCCGACGCCGGGGCCGCCGCACTCCTGGTGCGCCAGTCGCGCCAGCGCCATCAGCCATTGCGTCACCGGACTGGTCTGGTTGGCCGCGAGTGCACGGAACTCGGCGCTCACGCAGGCCCGCTTGAATACTGCGGCGCCTTCCTCGGCACTCGGCACAGCGCCGTCGCGGCCGAACAGCGACGGCATGTAGACGGTGAATCCGGCATCGCGCACCCATCGGCTGAAACGCGCTACGTGAGGGCTGATACCCGGCAACTCGGTCATGACGATCACCGCCGGCCCCGCTCCTGCCACGTGCACCATCTTGGTCGCGTCATTCAGCGTGATCTCGCGGTGTGCAAAATCGTCGAGCGGATCGTCTTCCTTCATGCTGCGTGTTGCCATCGCTTGCCTCCCTGTTTCGGTTCTGTTCCTGCCCTGTGGCGAGAATAAGCTGGCATTACACCTTATTTTAAATACGGCACATAGTGTCGCTTATGACATGTTTCATGCTAAATTCGCCATATGCATGATTTTACGATTTTGATCCTTCCCGGCGCGAATGCGACCAGCGTGGCAATCACGCTGGATGTGTTGTCGACCGCCGCCACTATTGCTGCCCGGGTAGGTGCACCCGTGCCGCGTTGGCGCGTGCTCTGCGCCGGCGGCGCCCAGGCGGCACTGTCGAATGCCATGACGGTGACCGGCAAATCCTTGCCCAGATCGCCGCGTGCGGACAAGTCGGTATGGGTGGTGCCGGGCCTGGGGCTGACGAAACCGGCGGCATTTACCGCGCGGCTTGCGCAAGCCGATGCATTGCAGGCCGTCGCGGCATTGCGTACCCATGCGCGGGCGGGCGGCGCCGTGGCGGCATCGTGTTCGGCGGTTTTTTTACTGCAGGCGGCAGGCTTGTTGACCGGGAAAAAAGTGACCACTTCCTGGTGGCTGTCATCGCTGTTGCACCGCACTGAACCTGCTTGCACGGTAGACGCCGACCGCATGGTGATCGAAGACGGCGAAGTGACCACGGCTGGCGCTGCAATGGCGCAGATGGATTTGATGCTGCATTTGCTGCGAACCCGCTTTGGCATGGCGCTGGCCGATGCAGTGGCCAGGGTCTTGCTGATCGATGCGCGACAGGCACAGGCACCCTTTATAGTGCCGGCAATGATGTCGATGGGTAACGAGCTGATTGCGCAAATCACCGCGCATGTGGAAGCTGCGTTGCCGGACATGCCGTCCATTACGCAACTGGCCGGGCAGTTTTGCTTATCGGAGCGCACCCTGGCACGGCATGTGCAGGCGGCTACCGGTCGAAGCCCGCTGGCCTTGCTGCAAAGCGTACGGCTGAACAAGGCGCGCATGCTGCTGGAAAACAGCAAGCTGTCGGTCAGTGAAGTGGCTGCGCGCGTCGGCTATGGCGATGCCACTGCGCTGCGGCGCTTGATGCGCAAGGCGACCGGCGCCACGCCAAGGCAATTCAGAACGTCCCTGCCGGCGGCGTAACGCCGCCGGGTCAAGCAGCGAATTTTGCCAACCATCTTGCATTGCTGTATTAACAGACCAGGGCCGCACGGCGCCTATTGAATGTCCGCCCCTCTGTGGATCAGAAGTTCTCGCAAACCAGGAGTGCGGAAATAAGTTCTTTTCAGCGGCCTGGTTGGCAGCGGTCAGCGGTGCGGCTTTGTGTACGCAATTGCTAAGCTGGTGCCTTGCTGAATTACTTGGGTTGCATGCGAATCGCGCCATCAAGACGGATCGTTTCGCCGTTGAGCATGATGTTTTCAATAACCGTTTTAGCCAAGTGTGCATACTCGGCCGGCTTGCCCAGGCGCGGTGGAAACGGCACCATCTTGCCCAGCGCATCCTGGACTTCCTGCGGCATCCCCAGCAGCATCGGCGTTTCGAAAATACCCGGCGCGATGGTCATCACACGGATGCCCAAGCGCGCCAAATCACGCGCCATCGGCAATGTCATCCCTACGATCGCTGCCTTGGATGCCGCGTAGGCGACTTGGCCCATCTGGCCGTCATAGGCGGCGATCGATGCGGTATTGAGGATGATGCCACGTTCGCCTTCCCCGCTGGCTTCGGACTGCGCCATAGCATCTGCCGCCAGGCGTGCCATGTTAAAGCTGCCGACCAGATTGATATTGATGGCTCTTTGGAAAATATCCAGTGGATGCGGCCCCTCTTTGCCCACTGTCTTGACTGCAGGCGCCACGCCCGCACAATTGATTAAGCCACGTAACGGTCCTAGTGCCAAGGCCGCCTGCAGCACTGCTTTGCCATCCGCTTCCTGGGTTACATCGCATTTGACAAACTTGCCTTGCAGTTGCGCGGCTAGTTTTTCACCGGCATCAACCTGTACATCGGCCAATAGCACTTTCCCGCCATTTTCGGCAAGCATGCGTGCTGTTGCAGCGCCCAAGCCGGAAGCACCGCCGGTGATGATGAATACGTTGTTTTGAATATGCATGTTGATCTCCTTGATATGATAAAAGCATGCCTGTCATGTAAAAACTTCAGGCTGGATAGCACGCAGGTTTTCATGCCGAAGGCCTGATTGGCCATCGGTAAATGGCACGATGCGAATAGGCGAGAATGTCAGTGCAGATGAACGGATTACACGAGATGATTCCATTGCGGCGCAATGTGCCGGGTCGCAAGCTCCGGGCACACCAGCAATCACGCAGAGTTATGTGCGATGGATATGCGGCCTACCCATCCGTGCTGCCAAAGCGGTTTAATCGCTGTAGTTATTTGTTGAGATTGATTTGGTCACAACCGCATTCATCACCGAAATCAGGAAAATTAACCGAATTCACGCAGGGTCGATCGCGCAAAGCTATCCACATAATCCATGAGCGCATCCATCGCCGCACCGGCGGCTTCCGCATTTCCATCAGCGACTGCCAGCATTACAGCGATGTGCGTTTGCGCCCCTTTGTCCAGACTTTCTTCTTGACGCGAATAGTTTTGAAACCAGAAGCGACGAGACATTGACCTGAGCGGACGCATGGACTTGCTGGCGATCGGGTTTCTTGCAGCATAATCCAGCAGCCGATTGAATTCCTGGTCATAGCGCATGAACTGTTCACTATCCTTGTTTGCTGCAGCTTGCTGCATCAAGACAGCCAGCTCACGGAAGCGTTGCCGTTCTGCCGGGGTAGAATGACGGGCAGCCCGCACGGCTATCAAGCGTTCCAGCTCACGCCGGACTTCAAGCACCATCAGCTGCTGTTTTAAATCGACCTCGGTTACCAAGATGCCGCGTGATGGAACAATGACGACCAAGCCGTCTGCCTCCAGCCGCTTGAGTGCCTCGCGTACGGGGGTACGGCCGATGCCGAGGTCCTCGCTCAGCTTTAATTCCGATACGAAAGTATTCGGCAAAAGCTGCGCAGTCATAATCATTTCTTCGATTGCAATATACGCGCGCTCAGCCAAGGTATCCACCGGCTTGAAGCGATTGGCGGCTTGCTGCAACTCCCCCGCTTGCTGTTGATGAGGAATTTGGATTTCTGGATTTTCAGGATGGCCCACGATTGCTCAGCTGTTCTTCATATGGTTTCTGGTGAGAGGAAGTATACCAGTACAATTTTCGGTAGCGCCCTGTGTTTTTCAACCCAAACGGACTATAACCAACAGCATGTTCTGAGAAGGCGCAGCGCCAACTACGCCCCCTCCACCATAGGCCGGTAACGCCAGACAAGCGTTGTCCGGTATTACCGGCAGAGCCGCCATTGCATTATAGGTTCTTGGCCAACGGGCATTTGGACTCTTCCAATGAAGTGAATGCCTGATCCGCAGGAATAACTGAAACCAATTTCAAATAATCCCAAGGCTTCTTTGATTCTGCCGGTGTTTTGGCCTGATACAAATACATATCATGAATGCCACGTCCATCCTTGCGGATATAGCCTTTCTTGTAAAAATCGTCGATCTTCATGGTTTTCAACTCAGCCATGACTTTGTCCGCATTGACGGTTTTGACCTTGTCGACTGCCTTCAGATAAGTGGTGACAGCGGAATAGTTAGCCGCTTGTGCACTGGTTGGCATGCGCTTGTTTCTCGAAAAATAGCGCGCTGCAAACTTTCTCGACTCGGGATTTTGATCCCAATACCAACTATCCGTCATCAGCATGCCTTGGGTTAGCGGCAGCCCCAAACTGTGAATGTCGCTCAAAAAAACCAGCAAGCCGGCCATTTTCATGCTTTTGTTCAAACCAAATTCGCTAAACGCCTTGATTGCGTTGATTGTGTCTGAACCTGCATTGGCCAGTCCCAGCACCTGAGGATTGGTAGCCTTGGCCTGGAATAGAAAGGCGGAAAAATCCGAGGACCCGGCGGGGTGGCGCGCGGTACCCAGCACCTTGCCGCCACTGCTTGATACTACATTGGCGGCCGCTTTTTCAAGCGAATGGCCAAATGCGAAATCCGCAGTCAGGAAGTACCAATTCTTATCACCGTTTTTTACCATCGCCGATGCGGTTCCACGAGCCAGTGCAACGGTGTCATAAGCATAGTGGATGCCATAAGGCTGGCATGCTTCATTGGTTAATTTATCCGCGCCGGCAGAAACGGTCATCAGAATGCGTTTTTTCTCTGCGGAAATATTATTCAAGGTGAGTGCTGCGGCAGAATTGGAACCTGCGATCAATAAGGTGACCTCTTTCTGGTCAAGCCATTCTCGCCCTTTCGACGCTGCAATGTCCGGCTTATTATGATGATCGGCCAATAAGAACTCGATCGGCTGCCCCAGGATCTTCCCCCCAAAGTCTTCTATCGCCATCCGCATTGCGTCTGCGCCACCTGGGCCGTCCAGATCCGAATAAGGGCCAGACAAATCAGTAATAAATCCGATCTTTACGGCTTCATTTGTCTGCGCCACGGCGGAACAGGCGACCAACAATAAGCTGGCGGCAGCGGTACGAGTAATGGATTTGCAAATCATTTCGTCTCCTTAATCTACAAGGTTTTATCAGGTCCTCTGCATGCATTCTGCTTGCATGGAATATATTTGACAGCGATCTCGCACCGATATAGTATCAATATATCGGTTGTATGTCACAACTTTTTATAAGGAGACGATTATGAAACTGACACAAGCCCAACTCGATCAATACGACGCTCAAGGTTTCCTCATCTTGCCTGGCCATATCACGGAGGAAGAGCTGGAAGTGCTCAAAACCGATTTGACGCAATTGGTCCATGACGACTTGGACGGGATCGTCAGGGAAAAAAGCGGCGCGGTACGAAGTGTGTTTCGGGTGCATGACCTTGATGGCCCAACCGGCTTGCCCTCGTATTCCGCATTGGCCCGTGTACCGCGTGTGCTCACCCCGGTGCAGCAGCTCCTGCATGAAAAAGACGTGTACGTCTATCACACCAAATGCAATTTGAAGGAAGCGATTGAAGGTGAGATATGGCAATGGCACCAGGACTTCGGCTATTGGGAAACCGACGGCGTCCAATCTTCAGAAGGCATGACCACTTCGATGCTGATGCTTTCTGAAGCCACCGAAATCGGTGGTTGTTTGTATTTCATTCCAGGCAGCCACAAACAGGGCCATATCAAGCCGGAGCTCGATGAAACAACGACTTCGTACAAGCTGTGGACAGTGCCGAAGCAGGCCGTCATCAATTTGATGCAGCGATACGGCGATCCGGTGCCGATTGTGGGCAAGCCCGGCACCGTCGTGCTCTTCCATCCGCATATCGTGCATGGCTCAGGACACAACATGTCGCGTCATTCGCGCTGGCATATCTATACCGTGTATAACCAAGTGAAAAACAAGCCGTTGCCAGTCGAAAATCCAAGACCGGAATGGGTGGTTTCCCGCAATTACAATGCACTTGAGATAGCGCAGGACAGCGCCATTCTCACCAGCGCCCGCATATCGATTGCGTAAGGCCAGGTCATGACATTTCAAGCTGCGGTGTTGAGAAACGTGGGGGCGCCACTCGTGATTGAGCCCCTGAATATGCGCTCGCTAGAGGCGGACGAAGTGCTGGTGAGGATGCATGCAGCCGGCGTCTGCCATACTGATCATGAGGCAATGACTGGCAGTTTTGCCACCCCTTTGCCCACTGTGCTCGGTCACGAGGGTGCCGGCGTGGTCGAGGCGGTCGGCGCCAACGTGGCCGGACTGGCGATTGGCGACCATGTGGTTTGCACCATCTATCCTAGCTGCGGTGGCTGCTTCTACTGCCGGCGCACTTTGCCGATGCTGTGCGAGTCGCTGCCATCGGCAGCACGGCACGGACCTGCGCCCGCATTAATGTCGGGCAAGACACCGATCCATTCATTCCTGAATGTTTCATCATTCGCCGAATATTGCATTGTTCCTCAGCGCGGAGCCATTCGCATTCCACGTGAAGTGCCACTGGATTGCGCTTGCTTGCTGGGCTGCGCCGTCATTACCGGCGTGGGCGCCGTACTGCGGGTCGCGCAGGTCCAGCTGGGTGAAAGTGTTGCCGTTGTCGGCTGTGGTGCGGTCGGCTTGAACGTCGTGCAAGGCGCGAAAATTGCCGGGGCAGAAATCGTGATCGCGATTGACCGCAGTCAACAGAAGCTGGCCCGCGCACGTGGATTAGGCGCCACGCACACCTTTCTCGCGGATGAAGAATTCTTGGCCGACAAAATTCGCAGCCTGACAGGTGGCCGCGGTGTGGATCACGGTTTTGAAGCCGCCGGCATCATCGGCTCGCTGCAGGCAACGCTCGACTATACGCGGCCGGGCGCCACCGTGACGATCCTTGGGAAAACTGCGCCTGATCGCCAGATTCCCTTGCGATTCGGTTCGCTGATGGGTGAGCGCCGCATCCTGCGGTCAAGCCTGGGCGGCGCGCGTGCCGCAGACGATTTTCCAGTGTATGCGCGCGCCTATCTGGAAGGGCGACTCAAGTTGGATGAACAGATCGATTCCCGCTTGCCGCTGGCATCCATCAACACGGCTTTTGATGAAATGCGCCAAGGAAATGTGGTGCGCACGGTCATCATGATGAATCAATGAACCCCAACCCCGAATCGACATATCAACAGGGAACACACTAATGCATGCAAGCGGCGATAGATGGGAAGCCAAGGTCGGTACAGACTTTGTACCGCGGCTTCGTAATTTTGTTTCGGAAAAAATCGCACCGATTGCCGAGGCGATTGATAGAGATGACGTGTACCCGACGGCAGCAATACGCGCCTTGGCCACGGAGGGCTATAGCGCCATTTTCATGCCCCGGCAATTTGGCGGCGGCGGCCTCGATTACCGGCATGCCCTGGCGGTATTCGAGGAAGTATCCTATGCCAGCGCCGCGGTCGGCATCAGCTTGATCACCATCCTGCAGGCGCAGACCATCCTGCGACTATTCGCGCCGGCCTCGTTGCAGGAAAGGTATCTGCCAAAACTGGCGCAAGGCTTGATTGCCAGCTATGCGCTGACCGAAGCCAACCATGGCAGCGACATCCGCACGCTCGATACCAAGGCCGTATACCGTGACGGCCAATGGCGGCTGAGCGGCGAAAAATCCTTCATCACATCGGGCTCTGCTGCCGAATTTTTCATTATCCTTGCCGAAACGGCCAAGGGCGTTTCGGCCTTTGCCGTTCCAGCAGACGCAGCGGGCGTATCGACCTACGTTGGCCGGAACTCGGCGACATTTGGCTTGCGCAACGGACCGCATGTGAATCTCGTACTGGACGATGTCGTGCTCCCCGCCGACCATCTGATCGGTGCAGAAGGCAAAGGGGTGCGGGCCGCGGTTACCACCCTGGATTACTCGCGCACCATGGCCGCCGGCATCAGCATCGGCATTGCCCGTGCCGCATTCGATCATGCGTTGCAGCACACGAAATCGAGAATCATTTTCGATGGAACGGTTTTTGATAAGCAGGGCATTCAGTGGTACTTCGCGGACATGCTCACCAGCCTGGATGCGGCCCGCATGCTGGCCTACCGTGCCGCCGACGCACTGGATGCCAATTGCGACATCACCCGCTATCCCAGCGAAGCCAAACTGTTCGCCGCCAAAACAGCGACTGAGGTGGCCAGTACCTGCATTCAGGTATGCGGCGCCTACGGCGTCATGGAAAACGCGCCGTACGGACGTTTCCTGCGCGATGCCAAGGCATACGAAATCGCCGGCGGTTCTGCTGAAACGTTAAAGAACACCATCGGCAAAGCAATCAAGAATTTCTGAAATGGGCCTCTGCAAATATGATTAGTTTACTGGCCGGCATTGCGGACCAAACCCCTGACGCACCGCTGATCATTTATCAGAAAGAAATCTATTCATTTGCGGTAGTGCGCGATCTGATGCGGCAGGGCGCAACGTGGCTGGACACGCAGGGAATTTCGCCAGGCGACAAGGTTGTCATGGCAGTCTCGAATCGGCCACTTTTCCTGTTCTATTGGTTTTCCCTGCTTGCCCGAGGGGCAGTTGCGGTACCAATCAGCTACGATACCTTCGGCGACAGCCTGCAGTACATTGTGCAGCAGAGCGATGCCAAGGCGGTATTGACAGAACAATCGGAATTGCACCGGATACAGGATACCTTGCCCGGGTTTCAGGGGCGGATACTCAGCGTTGCCGACGAGGCGTCATTCATCAGCCTGGTACAGGATTTCAGCCCTTGGCCGGATGCCGGCACGGTATCGAATTCCCCTGCGGCGATTTTATACACTTCCGGCACCACCGGACAGCCGAAAGGGGTCATTATCCCGGCCGCATCTTATCTGGCCGCTGGCAGAGAAATCGTGCGGGCGGTCGGCATTACACAGGCAGACCGGATTCTGACGTTTCTTCCGCTCCACCATGCCAATCCCCAGATGTACGCAATCATGTCTGCGCTGACGGTGGGATGCAGCATCATTCTGGTACCGCGATTTTCCGCTTCAAAGCTCTTGTCCCAAGCTGCCGAATATCAAGCGACCGGCTTTACTTATGTCGGTACGGTGCTCAGCATCCTGTCCAAAACGATAGACGCTCCGCGCCAGACCAGCCTGCGCTGGGGCGTCGGCGGTGGCGCTCCGGAGTCGGTATGGCGAGACTTGGCACAAAAGCTGGACGTGCGTATTCACGAGTTATATGGGATGACTGAGACTGGTGGCGTCACCACCATCAACTCACTGGACAAATACCGCATTGGCTCGGTTGGTTACCCGCGTGATGATTTTGAAATCGCCTTGCTTGACGAGGAAGACAAGGTGATAGGAAAGGGGGTCGGTGAAATCGCGGTCAGGCCTCGGCAAGCATGGCTGATATCAAGCGGCTATTACAACAAACCCGCAGAGACCATGTCGTCGATAACAAACCTGTGGTTCCACACCGGCGACTTCGGCCGCTTCGATGATGACGGCTATCTCTATTTCGAGGGCCGCAAGAAGGAATTGATCAGGCGGGCAGGAGAAATGATTTCACCGGTCAGCATCGAATTGGTCGCCTGCCGCCATCCGGCCATTGCCGATTGCGCTGCGGTGCCAGTTCCGGATGATATTCTCGGCGAAGAAATCAAGCTGGTGATAGTTGAGCGGACGCCGATTGATTGTATCGATCTGCTCGCATTCCTGAAAACACACCTGCCGCGCCATGGAATTCCGCGTTACATTGATTTTACAGATCATATCCCCAAAACACCTACCGAGAAGATCCAGCGCTTCAAACTGAAGGAAAATTCTTCCCGGTTGGTGGATTTGACCATTCTATAAAGCTGAAAAGGAACAAAACATGACTGTAAAAAATTTAAAAAGGGATGTAAGCGTGCCGCAGTTGGGACGGGGGTTTGTTTGGCAAGATCTGACAAATGGACAGAAATTTCGCACATTTCGGCGTACGATTACGGAATCCGATTTGATCGGATTCATCAATGTGACCGGCATGCTCGAAGCGATTTTTATCGATGCAGACTACGAAGGCAAGGTCATGCAAGGCCGAGCGGTGCCTGGTGCGCTGACATACACTCTGATTGAAGGTTTTATTCTACAAACGATGATTCAGGGGACTGGACTTGCCATGCTTGAACTGAAACAGAAAATTCATGCGCCCGTACTGGTTGGCGACACGATAGACGCCATGATCGAGATTACCGATATTCGTCCGACTTCCAAAGGCGGCCGGGCCGTCGTCACCTCGATCATTGATGTCTTTAATCAACGCGCCGAATGTGTGATGAGCTACGAAGCGATACGCTTACTGGCTGGTCGCGTCGTTAATACTTGACGTATAAAAAATCAAATTCAAAACCGGGCATCTGCTCTGCCGCCAGACTGCACATGCTTTTTTAACCGGTGCCGGCGCTGATATTCCCGACAGTTGCCTGAAAAAGCCGGTTCGCCGTTTCTGTAGCGGCAACATTGCGCATGCCGCGCCTGATTCTGCGTAAAATGACTGGTTTGAATCAACCAGGATCTGCACAATGAAAAAAACCGGCATGGCGAAGAGTGACGCCAAAAAACTGATGGGGAAAATGACCGCACCTGGCGTCACCGGTTTTGGCGATGGCGACACGGTTGCGGTGGACCGGCGTGAACAGCGCAAGCGCGACCAGGCGCTGGGACTGGTGCCGTTTGCGGTCAAACTGAACAGTGAATTGGTACAGCAACTGCAAGCGCTGAGCAAGGAGCGGGGCATTGAACTCAATGAAGTAGTTACCGAGCTGCTGAAAAAAGGACTCGCAGCCTGAGCGCGTGCAAATCCATTGCGGGCAAAGACCCTGAATGTTCATGTCAATGCGGCGCCTGACGGCGCGCGCCATTGGTAAAAGAATACGGTTTCCCCCAAGGGGGCCTGAAGTCCGTTAGTATGGACAATATTCTGGCAGGCAAGGTTTGGTTCCAGATCGATGACCGGGATCGGCTGGCGCATTATGTGCCGGCCTGACTACCTCACTCACCTATTCGCTTACGCCGACAAAATTGCGCCGCATTCTCCAGTCATGCATCCGCTTCGTGGTTCGCCACCTGCTTACCTTCATGCTGGTGGTCGGCGTTCTGCTGGCGGGCAAATGGGTGCTCGCGGAATGGCAGGCGTTCAGATCGGTTAGCACGGATCTCGCGACCCTGGAGCGTGGCAACCAGGAGATCGACGCCTATCGCACCGGCCTGGTCAATGAACTGACGACGCGCATGGCCGGCCTGCAGGCTGACTCTGTTGCCGGACTGGATGCACGGATCGGCGCCATCAGCCAACGCATTCAAGCCAGATCCATAGCGCAAGCCGTGCCGATTCTGTCATTTCCGCTGCCGAAAGCAAGCCAGCTGGCGCAAGGCGTGGTTGCCCATTCCAGACGCGCCGTTGAAATCGAATTGCTGATCCAGGAGCGTGATTACCTGGTGCAGTTGCGGGCTGCGGTCGACGCCGGCTTGAACCGGCAAGCTGCGCATGCAAGGATGGAGCTGCTGCGGCTGGAATACGCCAAAATATCCGCCGCACTGCAAGAAAACCGCCGCTTGCAAGATCAGTTGCAGCAGCAAAGCCCGGTCAAAATGCAGGTGCCCGGCATGTTTGAGCACCGCAAGTCGCAGACGCTGGTGCAGCGCCATGACAAACTGCGTAGCGAAGCCGCGCTCGCCCATCAGGCTTTTCTCGATCAAAAAGCGATTGCCGACAGACTGGCGGCAATCGCCAGGCCGGCACCATTCCAGGTCAGCCAGGCGCGACTTGATGTTGCGCTTGCGCCGCTGCGCGGCAGTATTGCCCAGGGCCAGGCATTGTCGTCGCAGAACTGGATCGCCAAAGCATCCGGGCAGGTCATGGACGTGGTCCCGACCGCAGCGTTGCTGATGCTGTCGATGCTGGTGGCGCCGCTCGGCATCAAATTACTGTTTTATTTTGTGCTGGCGCCGCTGGCTGCGCGACTGCGGCCCATTTATCTGGTGCGCGACGCACCCGGGACGGCAGGAACGTCTGGCGGCCTGGTCCAGACGGGCACAGATCCGGCAAGAATTTCGGCGGTTTCGCAGTCTGTGAGCTTGGGCCCAGAAGATGAATTGCTGATTCACTCTGAATACATTCAAAGCCTGTTCATCAGCGGCAGGAAGAATACCAAGTGGCTGCTGGACTGGTCCTGTCCATTCACCAGCATGGCCGCCGGTTTGGTGGCCATGACGCGCATCCGGCCTAACCAGACCGGGACGGCGGTCATCTCGGCGACCACCGACCCGCTGAGCGAAATCGCGCTGATTGTCTTGCCTGATGGGGCGGCCATGGTGTTTCAGCCGCGCGCCTTGGCCGGTGTCATGTACCGCAAGGACCGGCCGCTGACGATTCACCGGCACTGGCGCCTGGGCAGCCTGCATGCGTGGCTGACCCTCCAGCTGCGCTATCTGGTGTTTCGCGGGCCGGTGACATTAATCGTCAAGGGCTGCCGCGGCGTCAGGATCGAGGCGGCGGACAATGGACGCAGCATCAGCCAGTCTGCCACCCTGGGCTTCAGCGCCAACCTCGCCTATTCAACCATTCGTTCCGAGACGTTTTTTCCGTACCTGACTGGTAAGCAGGCGCTGTTTCATGACCGCTTTGCGGGCCGGCCCGGCGTTTACGTCTACGAAGAGACGCCGCGCGCGGGCAAAAAACCAGGCATCGTCGGACGTGGCCTCACAGGACTGACTGACTCGGTGTTGAAAGTGTTTGGCATCTAGCCCGCGCATGTCTAGCGCTGAAAAGCCGATGCGGATTGCCGCAATGTCCGGGAATACCGCATCAAGGACCATGTCTTGCTTTTTGCCTGGCAAGTAAATACCCAAAGCAAAAAGCAGGACCTGACTGTGAACTTGATACTGATGCGCCACGAGCTTGCTGCAGCAGCGTAGGAATGGTGGCATTTGGAAATCGATTCCTAAAATAAGGAATCGGCTATACTTTGCGCGGGTGCTCACACTCTCAGGTGTGGCAGGATATGCGATGGTCGGGCCGCCACGCGGCTTATCTACGACCCATGACCATGCCTACTGTCATTCATCACATCTGTGCTCCAATCTTCGGGGCGGCTTTACTGCACACTTTCTCTACCAGCTTCTTCGGCCACTTGGCCAGTACCTACTTATATCCATACAAGTTCTGGCACTTGCGACAAGATGTCGAGGTATGCCCGGCGCTTGCGCCGGAGGCCGGTATTTTTCATATGCAACATCGAACCGTTCCTGATCGGATCATGCAGTGGGGCAATTTGCTCTGCCGCATAGATTCCATGGCTGGCCGCGCCAAATCCACAGCGCTTATCTGAACCCAAAAATCAATCCTGGACGAAAAAACTAATATGGTCATTGCACAAAGAAGGCTATCGAACACTTTCAAGCAGTTCTTCGCATCAGAGAAGGCGGGAGGAATTTTACTGATCATTTGTACCGCCATCTCGCTGTTACTGGCGAATTCCCCGCTGGGTGATGACTACCTCCAAATATGGCAGGTGCATGTGGCTGGACTGAGTATTGAACATTGGGTAAATGATGCGCTCATGGCGATATTTTTCCTGTTGATCGGGCTTGAACTCGAGCGCGAGTTGTACAACGGCGAGCTATCGGACTTCAAAAATGCGCTTCTCCCCATTTTTGCAGCAGCCGGTGGAATTTGTGTACCGGCACTTATTCATTTCAGCCTGAATGCAGGCACGTCGACACAAGCTGGAATCGGGATTCCAATGGCGACTGATATTGCCTTCGCGTTAGGCGTGCTTGCGCTCCTCGGTAACCGTGTGCCTGCGTCACTGAAGATATTCCTCACCGCGCTTGCCGTGATGGACGATTTAGGCGCCATCGTCGTAATCGCAGTCTTTTATACCGCCGAGCTGTCAGTCACATATTTGCTTGGCGCGATAGCCGTGTTCGGGCTGCTGGTTTGCATGAATCGCTTTATGCGCATCATGGCGCTTACACCCTACCTTATCGGTGGTGCAGTGATGTGGATATTGATGCTGAAATCCGGCGTGCATGCGACTATCGCCGGTGTCCTTTTAGCATTCGCGATTCCTTTCTCTGCCAAACAGGATGACGAGAAATCTCCGTCCCATCGCTTAGAGCATCTCCTGCACAAGCCGGCAGCCTTCATCATTCTGCCGATCTTCGCCCTCGCAAATACCGGCATCATCATCAGTTCCGATTGGGCTCAGGAGCTTACCTCGGCCAATAGCCTTGGCATTCTCACCGGCTTAGTTATCGGCAAACCGCTGGGAATAACGCTGCTGTGTTTCCTCGCTGTTGCGATCGGCATTTGCAAACTACCGCTCGATCTTCGCTGGCGGCATGTGTTCGGTGCCGGCCTACTAGGCGGCGTCGGCTTCACGATGTCAATTTTCATCACTAATCTCGCCTTCACCGGGCAGGCAGAAGTCATCAATGCCTCGAAGATGGCAATTCTTTTAGCCTCTTTGGCCGCAGGAAGCATCGGCTTTATCTGGCTGAAAATCTTTGGAAAGCCGCTGGCGACGGATACTGACCTGGATACCATGGATTTCGAGGAGAACACCCCCTTACCATCTCCAAAGCTGCCCCGATAAGGAAAGTCAGAACGGATTCTCAAGGTTCGTTTCTGGCCAAATTCTCAATTCTAAATTTTGTTCAGGTGGGCATGCCGACATGCCGCCTGCAGATCGCCGGCGCTGGCTTCTTTTTTCGATATGGCTAGCCGGCCAGCCCGGTTTCCGGCTGCCTGCGCAAATGTAATGGCGATTACGCCAAGCAGGATCAGCGCAGAAGACAGGATGGTCAACAGGCTCAATTGTTCATCGTATGCCAGCCATCCCAGATACAGCGCGACCACCGGGTTGACGAAGGCAAATGTCGCCACCAGCGTCGGCGACGCGGCCTGCACCAACCAGTTATAGACCGGATAGGTAATCACGCTGGCGATGACGATCAGATAAGCCACCGACCAGCCCGAGCGGGAAGTAATCTGGGTAAGCGAGAAGTCTTGCCATTCTCCCGACAGCGTGGCAAGCAGCATCAGGCAGGCGCCGCCGGTCAGCATCTGCATCGCCGCGGCTTGCAAAGCGGAGCCTTGCCGGGGTGTGCGCTTGATGTACAGCGCCGCGACTGCCCATGACAGCGTGCCAATGACCACTGTCGCCAGTGCGCCCAGGTGCCAATGCACACCCGGGCTACTGCCGCCACCGACCAGCAAAATCATGCCGATACTGCCGAGCAGCAATCCCGCCAGTATCCCGAGGCTGGGCCGCCTGCCGCCGGGCAATGCCCATTGCAGCAGCGCAGTCCAGATCGGCAGCATCGCAAACAGCAGAGCCACGATCCCGGAGGGCAGCGTCTGGACGGCGAACACCATCGCGCCTTGCCCGATGGCGATCATCAGCACGCCTGGTATGGCGGCCGCGACCCAGTCGCCGCGCCGCGGCAGGGACGCACCCATCAAGCGGCTGATGATTTGCAAAATGCTACCTGCAATCAAGAAACGTATACCGGAAATTAGGAAGGGTGGCATGCTTTCCAGCGCAATCCGGTTCGACAGATAGGTACTTCCCCACACCAGATAAATCCATAACAATGCCCCGCCTACCGAAAAACCCCACCATCCGATTGCTGCCGGTTTCTTCACGACGCCACTCCGTTTTGCTCTGAAGCTGGCAGTGTGGCGCTGATTGACGCACAAGCCCAGCGAGAAATTTTGACTGTCGATGTAAGTATAACTAACATGGTGATTGTTTAAACTCGCTTAGCTTGCCCTCTATGTATAGAAAATTGCCGCCCATTTCCATGCTGCGTGCGTTCGAAGCCGCCGCACGCCTGAGCGGCTTTTCCGCGGCGGCGAAAGAATTGTTCATTACGCATAGTGCGGTGAGCCAGCAAATCCGCGCGCTGGAAAAACAGCTGGGCTACCGGCTTTTTTATCGATCTGGCAATAGCATGCTGCTGACGGCAGCAGGCAAAGCGCTGGCCGACAAGGTGCGCCTGGCGTTGGATGGCTTGGAAGCCTTGTTTCCGGGCGATGCGAAACAAGACGTTGCCGCCGCGAACATCCTGACACTTGAAGTGATGGCGCCGATCGCTGAAAGCTGGCTGATTCCGCATTTGAAAGCATTTAACCAGCTGCATCCCGAGGTCGTGTTAAATATCCGGACCACGCCTGATCTGGTCATCCTGGAAGATGAAACGGTCGATATGGGCTTGCGTTATGGCGACGGCAATTGGCGTGGCGTTGAAAAAATCAAGCTGCTCGATGAAAAAGTGTTCCCGGTCTGTAGCCCGGAATTTTTAAAAGCGCACCCTGGCATATCGTTGCAGAACCTGAAACAGTTTCCGCTGCTGCGGCATGCCGTCATCTCCTGGCGCGACTGGTTTGAAAAAGCCGGATTGCCGCCCGAGGAGCCAGCACATGCGCTGACCTTCAATGAAATTACCCATACCATTCATGCGGCGCTGGCGGGCCAAGGGATCGCCCTGGCCAGGTCGCTGATTGTGCAGGATTATCTGCAATCGCAGCGCCTGGTGCGCCTGTTTGACATCAATGCGCGCGGCGCCTTCAGTTATTACCTGGTCTGGCGCAAAAACGAGCGCAAGGAAGCAACCATGTCTTTTTTCAGGGATTGGGTGATCGCAGAGCTGTCGGCGCAGCGCGCAGATTAAAGCATCTGGGAACACGTCTCAATTAAGCGCAGCATCCCGGCGTGCATCACCAAACCCAGGCCAGCACGTAGTAGGCGCTACAGGTTCACTCGAATAAGCGCTTTCGAACATGACGTGCCGTAGCCGAGCGTGCGTTTCACCATCGGTAAAAACCGGCTGGCGCCGATCGCCAATGCCAATTCCACCAAGCCTTCCTGCCCGTACACTGCGATTACTTGCTCGCGCAACTCGGCTTCGGTATCGGCGTTGGCGACCAAGGCATCGACGAATTGATAGACCAGTCGCAACCGATCGCTCAGCAATTCTGGCTGCCGTTGTATAACCGCTTGCAAAATATCTATCGCTATCTTGTGCTGCTGGCCCAGATTCACTTCAATCTGCACGCAGGTGCCGCAATCCTCCGCCCGTGCTGCAACGATGCGCGCCACATGGTATGCATCGGCCGGCAGCCTGCCACGGTAATCCGAAATGGCAAAAATCTTGCTAAAGCGCAGGAAAGCGCGCAGCGAAATCGCCAACATATGCCGCATATAGTCGAGCGATTCGCCCAATTGCTTTTCTGCCGCTGCGATCCGGCGGTTAATCAGCTTCTTGAATAGCATTGTCTCTCCTGATCAAAGCCGGCCATAGCTGCCGGCAACAAGAGCCGGCGCCAGCAGCGCGGCCTCTTTTCAATGACTTTACATACCAAACCCAACAAATTGCGCGCTTCAGACCGGCCCTGCTTCGGCATGAAAGGGACAAGCGCTGGCGGCTCCTGAAGGAACTCTTTCTGGCGCGGCGTCTGTTGGCAGCGGCGCACGCTTTTCGAGCAGCAGCCGCACGCCGCCGGCCGGCCGAAGCGTCACCTGCAGGCGCAAGCCCGGCTGTTGCTGTCCAGGAGCCGGCCGCAGCACAAAGCGCTGCAGCAGCATCGCCAGGATCAGCGTCATTTCCATGCTTGCGAAGCTGTTGCCGATACACACGCGCGGCCCGGTCCCGAATGGAAAGTAGGCGCCGCGCGGAATTTGCCTGGCTGCCTCGGGTTCGAAGCGATCAGGATCGAAGCGCCCGGGGTCCGGGAACCAGCGCGGATCGTGATGCGGCACAGTCGACAGGATCGACACCAGCGCGCCCTTGGGCACTAGCCACTCGCCGATGTGCACATCTTCCACGGCACGGCGCATGAAAACGCCCGGCGCCGGCGAATACAGGCGCAGTGTTTCCTTGATGATCTGGCCGAGATAGGGCAGGTTCGCACAATCGGCAAAGCCGGGCGCGCGCCCTGCGAGTGCCTGGTCGACTTCCCGGGCTGCCCGCTGCGCCACCTCGGGATGCGCAGCCAGCAGCCAGCCGGCCCAGGCCAGGCCCGAGGCGGTGGTTTCATGCCCGGCCATGAAGATAGTCATGAGCTGGTCGCGCACCTGGCGGTCGGACAGCAGGCGGCCGTCGCCTTCGTCGTCGGCTGCTGTCAGCAGCATGCCGAGCAGATCCGGCTGCGCGTGCGGATCCGCGCGCCGGGTGCGGATATGCGACCAAATCAAGCCATCCAGCAGGCGGAGCGCTTTGCGTTTGGCGGCCTTGCCTGGCAAAGGCAGCCAGTCCGGCAAACTCGCTTGTTGAAACATTTCTTCGTAAGCTGTCTGGCTCAGGGTCCGGACCGCATGTTCGATATCGGCTGTGTCCTGTTCGACCCGGCTACTGAACATGGTGCGCAGGATTACATCCATGGCGAGCATGTTCATCGAGTGCTCGAAGTCGACCGGCGTGTCGCCATCGGCCGATATCGCGCCTAGCATCTCGGCGGTCGCCTTGGTCATCTGGGACGCATAGCCATTGAAACGATGCGGACTGAAACCGGGCAGCAAGGTGCGGCGCTGCTTTTTCCAGGCGTCGCCTTCGACAATCAATACGCTTTGGCCATGCAACTGGCTAAGCACGTCCATGTGGCGCTCATAGCGGATAAACGCGCTGGCCTTATCCACCAGCACTTCCCGTATCTGGTCTGGATGCATGAATGCGTAGCTATCCAGATGCGCCCAACGCATGTAGACGACGTCGCCGTAGGTCTTGTGGGCATTGCTCCAGAAACCGAGATAATCGCGCTCCAATTGGCGCAGCAGCTTGAAGCCGAAAAAATTGTCACGCGGACCGGGTGGGCGGCGAATTTTCATGGGACGGTAACTCCAAACGATAAATCCAGTCGGCCTCGTCGGTCTGCACTTCGCGCGCCAGTTGCGTCGGCGTGCGTCCCGTCTGAGCCTTGCATTCGCGCACCAGGTGCGACTGATCGGCATAGCCGACCGCAAGCGCATGATCGGCCAGCATCATTGGTTTTCCGAGCCGCTTGAGTCTTTGGGCACGCAGGAAGCTGCGCTCACCACGCCAGAGCCGAATCAAGGTTTGCAGGTTCAGGCCCGCTTCACGCAGCGCCAGGCGCTGCAGCTGACGGGGGCCGACGCCAAGCATGCCGCTTGCCAGCTGCAGACTGATTCCGGTAGCAAGGCGCCGCAGACGCGTCCATGGCGTGACCGCCATCGCCTGTGCATGCTGCGCAAGAAAGCGCTCGATCACTTGCTGGCGCTGGCGGTCGTCTTGCGCATGAAAAACCGCATCCACCAATGCCAGGCCGTGTGCTGGCAACAGCTGGCGCGCATCAAGAAAATCATTTTGCAGCAAGTTGAGATCGATGCCGAACAGCGCATGAAACGCATCCGGATAAAACATCACCATGAAACCGTGCGAATCTCCGCAGTTTTCCGATACCACCGGATGGGATTGGCAGCCACTCACCGTACATTGCGGCATGCGAACACGCCCCGATTGACCGCCCCAGGCCAGCAAGTCAACGTTACCTTCAAGAAACCAGGTAATCACGCAATGCGAAGTGGCTGGCAGCCGATTGATCCGCTCCCGCTGATCCAGACCGCAACCACGCGTGTCGCGCGAAATAAAAGCGCGCACATAGTTAAGCCATGGCGCAGTGGGCGTCCATATTCGGGCGGATGGTGAAGGGCGTGAGGGGATGCCGGACATGGCCTTGATTGTAGTTGAATTGCCAACCAATTCTTGAACAATCGCGACATCGGCTGGCAATTGCGGTTAAAACCGGCCGCAGTGGCGCAGCCGTGCGACAGTCGGTTATGGATTATTGTTGATGTGCGATTACGATATTGCTTTGTCAATATTTTCATGTCAGCATACGCTGCCCAGTACACGGCGGTGCCGGTGGGTAGCGAGTAGAGCAGCGCGAAGGCTGACGCATATTTTCAATGCATCACGGATATGATTGTGCGATGTTGAATTTTAAAAGTATCAAATTTCGAATCGTCGCGCTCGGCATCGCGCTGGTCATCATCGGCGTCCTGGTCCGCCACTTTATAGCGCTGCCGCTGATCCAGGAACATGTGCGCGAGCTGGCAGCTGGCCAGCAGTTGTCGATCGCAACCTATGTCGCGCGCGACGTCGACCATAGCATTACGGCGCAGTTGGCCTTGATCGAGCGGTTTGCCGCTGAATTGCCGCCGGAACTGGCACGACAACCGGAGCGCCTGAAAGCCTGGGTCAAGGACCGGCAGCGCATCAATCCGCTCTTCAACAGCGGTCTGCTGGCGGTGCAGCCGGATGGCCTTGGCCTGCTCGCCGAATATCCGGCCGTCTCCGGCCGCAGTCAGCTCGACTATGCGGCAGCGGACTGGTTCCATGCCGCCAAGCGCAGCAACCAGGCGGTCATGGGCAAACCGTCGCGCGGACGCGTGAGCGGCGATCCGATCATTGTGTTCGCGGCACCGGTGCGCGATGCCGGCGGCAGTGTGGTGATGGTGCTGGCCGGCGTGACGATACTCAATAGTTCAGGTTTTCTCGATCGCCTGCAGCAAACACGGCTGGGCGCAACCGGTGGCTTTCTGGTGATTTCCCCTGCGGATCAGCTGTTCGTTGCGTCAAGCGACCCGAACATGATTCTCAAGCCAACGCCACCCCCAGGCGTGAACCTGCTGCACGATCGCGCCATGTCCGGTTATCGCGGCACCGGCGTCACCATCAATGCCAAAGGCGTGGAAGAGCTTTCCGCGATGGTGTCGGTGCCCAGTGCCGGCTGGTTCGTGGTGGCGCGCATGCCGACCGCAGAGGCATTTCGTGCGATCGAGGCATTGCGCAGCCTGATCCTGAAGACCAGTACTGTCCTGCTGATCGGAATACTGGCCATACTGCTGATCGTGTTGCCGCGCATCCTGCGTCCTCTCACCGATGCGGCCCGTGCCATGCGTGACATGGCCAAAGGCACACGTCCGCTGGCGCCGCTGCCGATTGTCCGTCACGACGAGATCGGCAAGCTGCTGAGCGGCTTCAATTTTCTCGTGGACCGACTGCACAAGGAACAGGCGGCGCGCGCGACCAGCGAGGAACGCTTGAAGTTCATGGCGCATCACGACTCGCTGACAGGGCTATACAACCGGCCGATGCTGCAAGACCGGCTGGAACAGGCGCTGGCACGCGTGGAACGCGACGGCTCACAAATCGCCTTATTGTTTTGCGACCTGGATGGATTCAAGGCGATCAACGACCAGCATGGGCATGATGTCGGCGATGCGGTGCTGTGCCAGGCCGCTTTGCGCTTGTCCGACGGACGCCGCCGGGTCGATACGGTGGCCCGTTTGGGCGGCGATGAATTCGTCATCCTGCTCACCGGTCTCAACGATGCGCGCGCTGCCGCCAACGTGGTTGCCCGGCAGTGCCTGGCCACTGTCAGCGAGCCGTTCGAGATCGAGGGAAAAACCCTCAAGCTCGGCATATCGATCGGCATTGCGCTGCACAGCGGTACCATGGTCGCGCCTTCTTATCTGATTGCCCAGGCCGATATCGCCATGTATCAGGCCAAACGCAAAGGCAAAGGCAATTATTTTTTCATGGAAGAGATCAGCGCCATCGACTGCGCACCGCAGGTGCGCTCAACCCAGGACTGATATAGGCTCGCATCATCCGGGCGGCAACAGCAAGCGCGGCGCTGATTTGCTCTGATTACGGCTTGCAGGGCTGATTTCATGCATTTCTGGCAGTGTGAACCTATCAGCAAGTAACAGCCGGCTTCAGGCGGACATCGTGTCAAAACCTTTGTCTCATGGTAGTATATGAAACATATACATTTCATATACTAAAACATCATGGGCATCGTAAAAATTTCCGACCAAATGCACGAAAGTCTGCGCGTCGCCAGCAATGCGTTGTCGCGTTCCATCAATGCGCAGGCTGAACACTGGATGCGTATCGGCTTGTTGGCAGAGTTACACCCTGACTTGGATCATCGCGATATCAGTTTGCTACTGATTCGTGCCGAACAGGCTGGCGGTTTCGATTTGGCAACGGCCTCGACATGCCGCACTTCCAGTTCAAGCGCCACCATCGAGGAGATTCAATGAACGCCCGCGTTCCGATCAAGTCCGCCAGCGAAATCGCGATGGCACGCGAAGCAGGCAAGCTGGCTGCCGACGTGCTGCGCATGATTGCCGAGCATGTCAAGCCGGGTGTGAGCACCGAAGAGCTGGACCAGCGCTGTCACGATTACATTGTCCATGAACTGCAGGCGATTCCTGCCAATATCGGCTATCACGGCTTTCCAAAGACAGTGTGCACTTCGGTGAACCACGTGGTTTGCCACGGCATCCCGTCGTCCGAGTTGCTGCTGCAGCAGGGCGATATCGTCAATATCGATGTGGCGGTGATCAAGGATGGCTGGTATGGCGACACCAGCCGGATGTACTTCGCCGGCGAACCCAGTCCGCTGGCGCGCCGGCTGGTCGACACGACCTATGAAGCCATGCGCGCCGGCATCCTGCAGGTGCGCCCTGGCGCCACGCTGGGTGACGTTGGCCATGCGATCCAGACCGTCGCCCAGCAGGAGGGCTTCAGTGTCGTGCGTGAATATTGCGGGCACGGCATCGGCAAGGTGTATCACGACGAGCCGCAGGTGCTCCATTACGGCAATCCCGGGCAAGGCCTGCGCCTGAAAGAGGGCATGATCTTTACCATCGAGCCGATGCTCAATGCAGGCCAGCGTGGCGTGACGGAGCTGCCCGACGGCTGGACTGTCATTACCCGCGACCATTCCCTGTCGGCCCAATGGGAGCACATGGTGGCGGTGACCGCAGATGGGTTCGAGATCCTGACGCCGTGGACGGATGGGCCCGGCACATACCAGGCGATCGCTTAGCCGGGTGGCTTGCAGGGACTTGTCCCCGCGCATCGCCTGCGCCGCATCCCTGGATCAGCGTGCACAGGCTCGGCGGCCGTTGTTGGCTAACGCTTGGGCCGATTTTTTCGGCCGATGCTTGCCGCACGATGCAACAGCAGCATGTCTTTTCGTACCATGACCAGCTACACTCTCGCTCTTTTCCATCCTTTTTTCAAGTTGCTGCCATCCCGATGAGTTTTGCTTCCCTCGGTCTGATTGACCCATTGCTCCAAGCCCTCGACACGCTTGGTTACCACACCCCAACGCCGGTGCAGGCAAAGGCGATTCCGGCGGTGCTGGCCGGGCGCGACCTGATGGCGGCGGCACAAACCGGCACCGGCAAAACCGCGGGCTTTGCGTTGCCGCTGCTGCAACGCCTGACCATGGAGGGCCAGGTGAGCAGCAATTGCGTACGCTGCCTGGTGCTGGTGCCGACCCGCGAACTGGCCGAGCAGGTGCATCAAAGTTTTCGTGCATACGGCGCACGCGTGCCGCTGCGCACCGCGGTGGCTTATGGCGGCGTGAGCATCAACCCGCAAATGATGAAGTTGCGCAAAGGCCTTGACGTGCTGGTGGCCACACCCGGCCGCCTGCTCGACCTGTTCCGGCAGAACGCGGTCAAGTTCGATCAGTTGCAAACGCTGGTGCTGGATGAAGCCGACCGCATGCTCGACCTGGGTTTCTCGCGTGAACTCGATGCGGTGTTTGCAGCGTTGCCGAAACGCCGCCAGACACTGCTGTTTTCCGCGACTTTCTCGGAGGCGATTCGCACCATGGCAGGCTTGCTGCTGGTGGATCCGTTGCGCATTGAAGTCAGCCCGCGTAATACCACCGTCAAGAGCGTCCAGCAGTGGGTGATCCCGGTTGACAAGAAACGCAAGCCGGAGCTGTTTAGCTATTTGCTGAAGAAAAACCGCTGGGGCCAGGTGCTGGTGTTCGTCAAGACCCGCAAAGGCGTCGATCAATTGGTCGAGACGCTGCTCGCGCAAGGCATCAGCGCCGACTCGATCCACGGCGACAAGCCGCAACCTGCGCGCCTGCGCGCGCTCGACCGGTTCAAGGCTGCCGAAGTGAAGATACTGGTGGCAACCGACGTGGCCGCACGCGGACTGGATATCGATGCTTTGCCGCATGTGGTCAACTTTGACTTGCCGATCGTTGCCGAAGACTATATTCACCGTATCGGCCGCACCGGCCGTGCCGGCGCAACCGGCCAGGCGATCTCGCTGGTATGTGCCGATGAGGCGCCCTTGCTGGCCGCAATCGAAACGCTGACCCAGCAGGTATTGCCGCGCACCGAAGAGCATGGCTTTGTGCCGGAGCATCGCGTACCGCAGACTGATGCATATGGGCAAATTCTGAAAAAACCGAAAAAGCCCAAAAAACCCAAGTTTTGGCACAAACCGGCCGGCTAGACAAGCAGCCCGGCATGGCGCTGCATGTCAGCTTGTCCATGGCTTCAATCTCTTCTTTAAATATCCGCAACCGCCCATAGATATATCAAAGGTTTTGAAATATGTTGCCATAGCGATTGGATGCCGAATCAATTTTCTGCGACCGTTGTGTGATTATCTTTACATTTTTACAGGTTCGGACTGCGAATCTGCATCAACGTGTTGTGACTGTCGTCATTTTTCGTTTTCCAGAAGTAAACAAACGAAAAACATCGATTTTTATATCCGCACAGATCCGTTATCCTGTGTCATACAATGCCACGCGCGCGGGTCTGGCAAGCCGAAAACGGGTTTGCCGTTGATCCGCCCCGCCGCTGCGGTTCCTTGAATGTGAATCGCGCTGCAAATCGTATCAAGTTGCCATGCCAAATCCTCGTCAAGGAGATTAAGTGAATCAAAAGTATTCCCAAATCGCGTTCTGGGCCGCGATCATGTTTGTTGTCTTTCTCGGCTTTAGCCAAATGAAAGGCGGCGGCACTGCGGCGGCGGCCACGTCGATTGCCTATTCGGACCTGTTGACGGAAATAAAAGCGAAAAATATCAAGCAGGCAACCATCGAGGGTGACAAGATCGTCGCCGTCACCAATAGCGGCACCGTGCTCAAGGCGACCGCGACCATGCTGGATCGCGGCTTGATCAATGACTTGATTGAGAGCGGCGTCAAATTCGATGTCAAAAACCCCGAAGGCCCTTCTTTCCTGTCGCAGATTTTCATTTCATGGTTCCCGATGCTGTTGCTGGTCGGCGTCTGGCTGTTCTTCATGAAAAAATCGCAAGGCAAGGGCGGCATGGGCGGCATGCTGTCGATGGGAAAATCCAAGGCGCGCATGCTTGATGAAAAAACCAACCAGGTGACGTTCGCGGATGTGGCCGGTTGCGACGAAGCCAAGGAAGAAGTGGTCGAGATTGTCGAATTCCTGCGCGATCCGGGCAAGTTCCAGCAGCTCGGCGGACGGGTGCCGCACGGCGTGCTGATGGTCGGCCCGCCGGGCACCGGTAAAACCTTGCTGGCGCGTGCGATTGCCGGCGAGTCGGGCGTACCGTTTTTCACCATTTCCGGATCCGACTTCGTGGAAATGTTTGTCGGCGTCGGCGCATCAAGGGTGCGTGACATGTTTCAAACCGCCAAGCAGCATGCGCCGTGCATTATCTTTATTGACGAGATCGATGCGGTTGGCCGCCAGCGCGGCACCGGCATGGGCGGCGGCAATGACGAACGCGAACAGACGCTGAACCAGTTGCTGGTCGAAATGGATGGCTTTGAAGCCAATTCCGGCGTCATCGTGATTGCAGCGACCAACCGCTCCGATGTGCTGGATAAAGCCTTGTTGCGTCCGGGCCGTTTCGACCGCCAGGTGATGGTCGGCTTGCCGGACATTCGCGGCCGCGAACAGATCCTGAATGTGCATATGCGCAAGGTGCCGATTTCCAAGGATGTGCAAGCCAATGTGATCGCGCGCGGCTCGCCCGGCTTTTCCGGCGCCGAACTGGCCAACCTGGTCAACGAGGCGGCGCTGTTTGCCGCACGTCGCAACAAGCAGGTGGTCGACATGCGCGACTTCGAGGATGCGAAAGACAAGATCATCATGGGCCCGGAACGCAAGTCGGCCGTGATGCGCGAAGAAGAGCGCCGCAATACTGCCTATCACGAGTCGGGCCATGCGGTGGTCGCATCGCTGCTGCCGAAAGCCGATCCGGTGCACAAGGTCACCATCATGCCGCGCGGTTTTGCGCTGGGGCTGACCTGGCAATTGCCGGAGCATGACCGGGTGAACATGTACAAGGACAAGATGCTGGAAGACATTGCGATTTTGTTTGGCGGACGGATTGCCGAAGAAATTTTCATGAACCAGAAATCTACCGGCGCCTCGAATGATTTCGAGCGCGCCACCAAACTGGCGCGTGCCATGGTGACACGCTACGGCATGTCGGAAGCGCTCGGCACCATGGTGTACGTCGACAATGATCAGGAATCGGGTTTTGGCATGAGCTCGAAGTCGGTGTCTGAAGAGACGCAGCAAAAAGTCGACGATGAAATCCGCAGCATTCTCGATCGCCAATATGACTTGGCGCGCCGCTTGCTGGAAGCCAACAAGGACAAAGTCGAAGCGATGACGAAAGCGCTGCTCGAGTGGGAAACCGTGGACTCCGATCAGATCCATGACATCATGGCCGGCATCGATCCGCGTGAGCCGAAATACGGTGCGCCGGAAAAACGAAACCAAAAGTCGGGGCCGGTTGCGCCGAATGCACCTGCGCCGGCGTAAATTTCGAAACAGGCAATAGGCACGCATGCCGCGCATTTCTGATTCGAGATGCGCGGCATTTTCTTTTCTGCACCGCGCGTTGGGACCCGCTGCAATCGCCGGCCGGAAAACCTGCTGACCGGCTGCATGTCAACGCTTGAAGGCCGGTTCCCTTTTCTCAAAAAATGCCGCAACGCCTTCGCTAAAAGATGGCAAGTCAAGCAGCTCACGCTGCCGGTCTTTTTCAAAATCGAGCTGGGCCGCCAAACTGTTGCTTCTCGCTGTATCCAGCGCGCACCGGGCTTCCAAGGCGCTGTGCGCAGGCGCCTTGGCCAGCTGCGCCGCACATCGACGTGCCTCTGTCATGAGCTGCACGTCATCGACGCAAGACCAGATCAGCCCCCATTCCTGTGCCTTTTCTGCCGGCAGACGCTGGCCCAGCAGCATCATTCCCAGCGCGCGTGCACGGCCGATTTGTTGCGGCAAAAACCAGGTCGCACCCAGATCCGGCACCAGGCCCAGGCGCGGCAGGAAGGGTGCAAGAAAAAATGCTGAACGCGCTGCAATCACGATATCGGCTGCCAGCGCAAGACTGATGCCGGCACCGGCAGCGCTGCCATTGACTGCACACACGACCGGCATCGGCAAAGCTTGCAGCGCCAGGATCAGCGGATTGGAGACCTCTTCCATCAGTTTCGCGGTCGCCTGTCCCACGCTCAGCTCGCTGTCGCCAACAAGCAGCTGGCCCAGGTCGGCGCCTGCGGAGAACGACTTGCCGGCGCCGGTCAGGATCAGCGCGTGCGCATCGGGGTGTTGCTGCAAATGCACCAGCGCTGCAAGTAGTTCGCCCTGCATGGCTGCAGTCAGACCGTTGCGTCGCTCCGGCTGATTCAGCGTGAGCACGGCGATGTGGTCGGTGATGTCCAGTGTGATGTGGCAAAAATTCATCATGGTCTTTCTTCAAGGGCCGGAATCATTTGGCGAAGACGGCGCCATGCATGCCGCAAGCGCACTGTGGCCACCCTTGTTCAAGTGCGGCCCAGTTCGTCCAGAATCAATTTCTTCAATTTGAATTTTTCCACCTTTTGCGTCAGCGTGCGCGGCAGGTCCGGCACCACGCGGATATGCCGCGGCCGCATGAATTTCGGCATGTTTTGTTCAGCCCAATCCCTGACTGCCTGCTCGGTGAGCGGATGTTCTTCGCGCGCGGCGACAAACACCACCACATCGTCTTCATCGCCATCTTCGGCAGGCACTGCAAATGCGGCCGTCATCGCGACCCCAGGACATTGATTGATCATGTCTTCGATGTGGAACGACGAGATATTCTCGCCGCGCACCCGGATCCGGTCGCCCATCCGATCCACGAAAGTATAGGTGCCGTCGCTGTTGCGCCGGGCCGAGTCGCCGGTGTGGAACCACAGGTTGCGAAATGCCTTGACGGTGGCTTCCGGCTTGCCGAGATACTCGATCAACAGGTATGCCGGCAATTTTGACCGGAAAGCCAGCTGCCCGGCTTCGCCATCGACGCACTCGCGGTCACGCTCGTCCAGGATGGTGGCTTCGACAAAAATCGATGGCGATCCCATATGTCCTTTGCCGACAGTGCCGGCTGCTGCATGGCCGAGGATTGGCACGCCGTAACGCTCGGCGCGGGCACGGATTGCGGCGCGTGCCTGACCGCGCTGAAACGCCGGCGGCGTTTCATTGCTTGCATCGGTTTCTTCGATGATGGTAAAGCATGACATGCCGGACTCGGTCTGGCCGAAGCCGGCCGTGACGAAATCGAAACCGAAACGCTGCGAAATTTCGACATGCTTTGCCGGCAAGGGCTGCATGTAAACCTTGTTCAGGGTATTGTGATTGTCATCCGGTTTTGGATCGGCTTTTGCCAGCCAGGAAATCATGGTGTCGACCAGCACTGCGCTGGTGGCATTGCTGGTGGCGATGCGCTGCCAGAACTGATTGGGACTGAAGCGGTCCCAGCACGCCACCGTACAGCCAATCCAGACTGCGCGCACCACATTGAAGACTGCACCGCCGACGTGATACATCGGCAGATCGTTGTAGATGACATCGTCCTGGTTCAGCAATTGCCTAAACAGGAAGGTGTATTGATTCATCCAGCGATGGCTTTGCAGCACACCCTTGGCCGGCCCGGTAGTGCCGGAGGTATAAATGATATTGGCGAAATCGTCATAGGCCAGCGCAATCGCCGGCCTGACTGCCGGCTGCGTCAGGGTTTCCCATGGACGCTCGTCGAGCGCACCGGCAAAACGCACGCCTGCGCCGACATGGTCATGCATGCCGGCCGGCGCATCGTAGACCACCAGGTCGCGCACGCTGCCGAACTGGTCTGCTACTTCATTGAGCATCGGCACCAGCGCACGCTCGGCAATCAGCATCACCGGCTTGGTGTCGCCCAGCTGGTATGCCAGCAGGCGCCCGGTCAGGCCGAAGTTGACAGGAGCAAACACGGCGCCGGCCTTCCAGATGCCGAACATCGCCAGCGCGGTCACCAGTTGATTGCGCATGAAGACCGACACATGCTCGCCCTTGCCAATGCCCATCGCCACCAGGTTGCCGGCAATCGCATCGCTGAGCCGGTCGAATTCGGCAAAACTCAGCGTGATGTCGTCTTCGCCATAATAAAAAAAGGTGCGCTCGCCACATTGCTGCGCCCAGTACGTGAGCCGCTCCGTGGCCAGTTCGCCGTCACGTTGCAGTTCTTCCAAAAGATTAAGCTTGGTCATGATATGTTGACTATTTTTGAATGGACGCATTGTCCGAATTTACCATCGAATTTACCATCAATCGCGCGGTCAATCCTTCAGCAGGCGCCGCAGCAATTTCCCGGTGCCGGTGGCCGGCAGCGTGTCGCGGAATTCGATTACTTTGGGCACTTTGTAGGCCGACATCTGCTCGCGGCTCCAGGCCACCAGTTCTTCCGGCGTCACCGGCGCTGCCAGGTTCGGCTGCAGCACTACCACCGCCTTAACCACCTGACCCTTTTGCGGATCGTCGATGCCGATCACCGCCGCCTGGCGGATCGCCGGATGCTTGATCAGAATGGTTTCGACTTCTTCCGGAAAGACGCTGTAGCCGGATACCTTGATCATCTCCTTGAAGCGGCCGATGAAGGTCAGGTAGCCATCGGCATCCAGCTTGACCATGTCGCCGGTATGCACCCAGCCGTCGCGCAAAGTGCTGACAGTGGCTTCCGGCTTGTTCCAGTAACCCTTGAAATTGCCCTGGCTGCGCACCACCATCTCGCCGACTTCACCGACCGGCTTGTCTGCGCCGGTGTCGGCATCGATGACCCGGCACTCGACGCCGGGCACCGGTATGCCGTGCGCGCCCCAGCGCACCGCATCGACCGGCATTGAGGTATCCCAGGTATGGGTCTCGGACATGCCGTAGGTGGCTTCGAACAAACGGCAGTTGCCGGTAAATTTTAGCCACTGGTCGGCCAGCGGCTGAGTCAAGGTGATGCCGAAACTGGTTGCCGGATTGATCCGCAATGACGACAGGTCGTACTTGTCGGCGCCTTCGACCTGCATCACCGCGACATTCATGGTGGCGCCGCTATACCACCAGCTGATCTTGTAGCGGTCGATCGCCTGCAATACCTGGACCGGGTCGAACCGGTACAGCAGCACGCTGGTGGTGCCGGTATACAGCGTGACATTAATTGCCAGCAGCATGCCGGCGATATGGTAGATCGGTGCAACAGCCAGCAGCATGTCGTCGTCCAGGATACGGTTCTGGTCCGCCGCCGCATAGCTCTTGAACAGCGCATTGCGGTAAGTCAGCATCGCGCCCTTGGGCAGCCCGGTGGTGCCGGAAGTGTAGGTCATTAACACCACGTCATCCATGTCGAGCGACGCTGGCGGCGCCGGCAATGCCTGCGCCAGGCTTTCCATGAAATCCATGGTGCCGTCAATATGCAATTTCGGCGTGCTGATGTCATCGGGCACATTGATGGTCGGCTGTGCCGGCAGCATGTCGCCGTAGTGGGTCAGGAAAATGTGCTTCAGTTGGGTTTTTTCGCGCACCGTTTCAATCACTGGATACAGGTTGTCGGCCGCCACGATCACTTGCGCACCCAGGTCGGTCAGCTGGTATTCCAATTCATGGCCCTTGAACAGCGGGCTGCAGGGCCCGACGATCGCGCCGATTTTCTGGATACCGAGATGGGCAATCACATACTGCGGACAATTTTGCAGGAACAAGGCCACCCGATCGCCCTTTTGCACGCCCAGTGCCGCCAGCCTGGCCGCGAAGGTATCGCTTAGCTGGTCCAACTCGCGGTAGCTGATGGTCGTGCCATACCAAATAAAAGCAGCCTTGTCCGGCTGTACCCGCGCATGCTGGCGCAGGTATTCATGCAGCGGTTTTTCTTCCTGCCGGTAGGTAATCGTGTTCATGTTTTCTGTCTCCTTGTAGATGCTTGCAAGCCTCGATTCAGTGTGGCCTGTCGATGTGACGGCACACCGCCGTTGTCACCGCAGCCATGTCGATGGCTAGCGATCGGCTTCGCTCAACAGGCGCTGCGCCAGTGCAATCACTGGCGCATCAATCATTTTTCCTTCCACCGCCACTGCAGCGCCGCCGCTGGCAGCCACGGCCGCCAATACGCGGCGCGCCCAGACCAGATCCTTCTCGCCAGGCAAGAAGCCCTGATTCACGGCCATCACCTGACGCGGATGAATGCACAGTTTTGCGCGAAAACCCATGCGCCTGGCGCGGGCCACCGCACTCTCCA
>JAKFFK010000163.1:0-8848 GCA_036675285.1 Paucimonas sp.
GACGCCCGGGCTCATGCAGCTGAATGCGCCGGACATGGAAGTGGCGCACTTGTATGGGCCGCCGGCAATCGGCGCAGCACCACGGAACACGTCCGGATAAGTCGCGGCCATGACGGTGGTCATGTAGGCGCCGGCGGACAGACCGGTGACAAATACCCGGTTGGCATCGATCGAGTGGGTAGCTTTCATGTTGTCGACCATTTGCTTGATCGACAGCGCTTCACCCTGGCCACGCACAATATCGCCGGGTTCGAACCAGTTAAAGCATTTGTTGGAATTGTTGCCGCTGACCTGCTGCGGATAGACCACGTAAAACTTGTGGGTGTTGGCCAATGCGGTCCAGCCGGAGGCTTCATAAGCGGCAGCGGTCTGGGTACAGCCGTGCAGTGCAACCACCAGCGCAGCGCCTGACGGCATGCTGGACGGCACATGCTTGAACATCTGCAAGGCGCCGGGATTGGAGCCGAAGCTGCTGACGGCAGTCAGTGCCATCGCAGACGGTGCGCTCATGACCAGCAGCGGGGCTGCAGCGGTGAGCAGTGCACGTTTCAGGAATACCGAAGTTTGTTTTTGATGCTTGGTTTTTGTTGCCATGATAATTGTCTCCAAATTATTTTTGATATGGTTCAGGCAATGGCTTTGGCTTTTCGCTCTTGGAATTATTTAATTAATACAACATCCAAATCGCTCTCCGTCGGTTGATTGGCGTTATGATTGAAACTGGCTTGCGACATTGTATTTTTACATTTTCAGTACATCGACATAGGTGACCAACAAGCAAATCCTGTTTATGAAAATACATTGCGGTCCTCTAATAAATTCATCATAGTAAACGCCACGAAAGTAGTAAACGGGCCGTTCGGCCAGTCAGATGAATATGCTGCTTAGCAGCATATTCCATACTGAAAAAGCCTTTGTTATATCTAAGAAATTAACAATCGCGAGCACAGCGATTACATTAAAAAATAAGAAAAAATAAAACCTGCTCTAAGAAGCAGATAAAGACGTGGAGAAAAGCAATTGACACAGGAGACGGACGCGCTACGACAAGCGGCAGCGCTAGGCATTGAACCTAGTCTGTTGATGAATATCATCATGCGCTCAACGACGATTAACACCTCAGAAGCGCTGCTGGTATTGTTGAATGAAGATGTGCAACAAGTACTGCACCATGATGTCATGGTCTGCGGCGTAGGCGGAGTTAGTCCGAAAGGCAGTTATGCACACAAGGTGCTGCACCACAATTATCCGCCCGAGTATTTCGAAGCATTGGCCACTGCCGAGGGACGGGTCGACAGTCCGCTGATGCAGCGCTGGCGCAGCTCGCAGGAACCGGTGGTTTTCCAGAGCGGCCGCGACGATGCTGCGTTCCCGGCAGATTGGGTATGCCTGTTTAACCGGTACGATCTGCGTAATACCATTGCTCATGGCGTGCTCGATGTGCAGCGCACACTTGCCACCTATTTTATTTTTTCCCGCATCCCCGGCGAAGTGGGTGAGCGCGAAATATTTTTATTGAAAATGATTACGCCCCATCTGCATCTGGCACTGGTGCGCGCACTGACCACGGTGCAGGAATTCAGCCGTCTGACAGCGCCGAATGAAGCACTCAGTGACCGGCAAAAACAAATCCTGCGCTGGATCAACGAAGGCAAGACCAACTGGGAAATTGCCCAGATTCTCGAAATGACTGAAAAGAATGTCAAATATCATATCGAGCAAATTTTTTCAAAACTGCAGGTGAGAAACCGCACGCAAGCCGTGGCGAAAGCCATGTTGCTCGGCCTGCTTTTCTAGGCACGCTGCAACGCAGCAAACTTGCCCGCATGCGGTGCCGATCACGCCATGCTTTCAGCATCTAGCGCAAAGATTTTGTGCGGCACAGCAATCATCATGGCAGAGTGACGCCCTTGGTAAAGTGCATCAGGACCAGGCTCCGATGCAACAACGCTGCCGCGATCGGTTATGTCGCGCACGATCAAGCAAGGGTTTTTCATGCATGCTACTGTTACTGATCAGGACGTGCCGTTGACCGCTGCCAAAACTAAGTACTCGCTCGGAATACATTGTGAGATGGATGTGGTTCTGGCCGGATGCGCTGCAAGGCGGCTGATCCGCTCGCAGTGCGAGCACTGCAAGGAGCGGGCAACGCTGCAGCGCGCCGGCCAGAGCCGCAGACACTGACAATTCATTTTGAGGGGGTACTTACATGCGCATGCCGGCAGTATTCCAGCAATACGCCAGTCGAGACTACAGCAAGCTTGCCTATCCCTTATCAATTCGAATCAGCCAACCATTTGAGGAATACACCATGGCTTTACCGCACGCCGTATCCGGGCAATTGATCGATGTTCGCCCGCTAGGCGATCAGCTGCCTGCTGCCGCTTCCAAGGCAATCCTGAAAACACAGTCTCTCGAACTGATGCGCCTGGTGCTGCCAAAAGGCAAATCACTGCCAGACCATCATGTACCCGGTGAAGTGACGCTACTCTGCCTGGAGGGCAGTGTCGAACTGGTCGCGCATGGCGCGACAAAAATCATGCGCTCCGGTGAAATGGTGTATCTGGAAGGTGGCGTACCGCATGCATTGCAGGCAGTGGAGGATGCGTCCGTCTTATTGACGATCCTGTTGAAGCCGGCAGAATAAGACGACGCTCGGGTAGTCAATCTACCAGACAGCAGGCAGCTCTACCTTAACCAAGCTCGTGGCAGGCTTGATAGGCTGCACGGGGCCTTAGGGAGCGGCTGATTCATCGCGTGGCGTGCGTGAAAGTAACTGCGTCACCATGGTCTGCGGAGACATGCCATCGAATAACACGTTGGCGACTGCATCGGCAATCGGCATTTCCACGCCATAGCGGTGCGCCAGCGAACGTACCGCGGCAGCGCATCGCACGCCTTCGGCGACGTGTCCAAGTTCGGCGACGATCGCCGACAGCGGCTTGCCTTGCGCCAGGCCCAGCCCCACCTTGCGGTTGCGCGACAAATCCCCGGTACAGGTCAGGATCAGGTCACCCATGCCGGCCAGTCCCATGAAGGTTTCGGCACGCGCGCCCAGCGCAATCCCTAGCCGGGTGATTTCCGCCAGACCGCGCGTCATCAATGCGGCGCGTGCATTCAAACCCAAGCCCAAGCCATCGATGATGCCGGTGGCAATTGCCAGGATATTCTTGACGGCGCCACCGACTTCGACACCGACCATGTCATCGGTTGCATAGACCCGCATGGCTGGCGCATGGACGGCGGTCACCACCTGCTCGCGCAGCGCTGCATTATCGGAAGCAATCACCAGCGCGCAGGGCAAACCTTGCGCAACTTCCTGTGCGAATGAGGGACCGGACAAGACGCCGGCAGGGATAGTGGCGCCGAGGATTTCTCGTACAATTTGATGCGGCAACAGCCGGCTGCCCTCTTCCAGCCCCTTGCACAGCCAGACGATATTGGGAATCGCATGCGGCTTCAGCTGCTGCAGCAACGGACGCAAGCCGGCCACGGAAGACGCGACGATCAGCAAGCCATCCCGGTCAGCATTGGCAACCCCTGCATGGGCCAGCGCCGCCATGAAATCGGCGCTCACGACCAGTTGCTCAGGTAGCAGTGCGCCCGGCAAATAGGCGCTGTTTTCACGCCGCAGCGCAGCTTCACGCATCGTTGCCTGATTGCGGCCCCATAACACCACGTGGTTTCGCTCGGCCAGCGCAATCGCCAAAGCCGTTCCCCAAGCACCGGCACCGAGTATCGTGATATTCATGCTTGCATCAACAAAAGAAAAACCGCATCGAGCCGAGGCCGGATTGCCGCCAGCCGGTCATACGCCCCAGACCTCGGTGGCTTTGATAAAACCGCTTTGGCCGTCGCGGTGCCTGACCTTGAGCCAGCCGGAAACCACCGGCTCCGCCAGTTCCAGCAGCACATTCTTGTTGCAGCCAAACACCGCCGCGCCGCTTTCATCGGCGCTTGTCCGCACCTTGGCATTGGCTGCCTTGACCATGACCATGCGCTTCGATTCCAGCAGGTTCGACTCGACCCAGGACAAGTCGCCCGTGACATCACGCACCTTGGTCCATTCGCCATAGGTCAGCACGATTTCGACCGGCATGCCGCGCGGCGCGATGAACACCTTCTTGCCTTTTAAGGAAGGTGCGTCATACAAGATCGCCGGTGCCGATCCGACCGACTTAAATTCCAGCGCATGCGCGTTGCCGGCGGCCAGCGACAGCAAAACAGCGGCGCACGACATGAAGCGCATGATATTCATGAAACCCTCTTTTCGAGAAAAGTGTTACCCGGCACCGGCTACCGCAGGCGCCGACGTGCCGGCCCTGGCGCAGGTGCGCCATCGATCACGGCTGCTGGCGGTTAATGCGTGGCAGCCGAGCCGTCCGGCATCACCAGGCCGGCTGCGCCCTCATTCTGTTGCTGCTGTTGCTCCAGAGCCTGCAAGCGCTGCTGATAAAACACTTCGAAATTGATTTCCGCCAGATGCACCGGCGGAAATCCGGCGCGGGTAATGATATCGGCGATATTGGCGCGCAGGTAAGGATAAACAATGTTCGGGCAGCCGATGCCGAGCAGCGGATCGAGCTGTTCGGCCGGGATATTGCGCGCCTCGAAGATGCCGCCCTGCTTGCCTTCGACCAGGAACGCCACTTTGTCCTTGACCTTGGCTGTCACGGTAATCGTCACGGTCGACTCGAAAATGCCTTCGGCCAGCGGCTCGGCGCCAACGTCCACCGATACTTCGATCGCCGGCGGCTCCTGTTCCAGGAAGATGCCAGGCGAGTTCGGCTGCTCCAGCGACAGATCCTTCAGGTAGACGCGCTGGATTTGGAAAACGGGTTGCAGGTTTTGTTGTTCAGACATGAAGCGCTTTCGTAAAAATGAATAAGCGAAGATGCAGGCGCATCATCGGATAGGGGGTAATAAGGATAAAACAATTGCCATCAGCCGCCTTGCAACAGCGCATCGAGCTTGCCTTGCCGCTCCAGCGCGCTCAGATCGTCGAAGCCGCCGACATGGGTGTCGCCGATATAGATTTGCGGCACCGTGCGCCGGCCGGTCTTTTGCATCATTTCGGCACGCTGCTGCGGCTCCAGGTCGACCCGGATCTTTTGAATCTCGTCGACGCCCTTGGCTTTTAACAAACGTTCGGCCATCACGCAATAAGGACAGACAGCGGTGCTATACATTACGACGCGCGTGTTCATGAGCTTCTCCATTATTACCTGGCGACCGGCATGCCCTGGCTCTGCCAGGCAGACAAACCGCCACTCAAACTGAATACTTCATTAAAGCCGGCCTGGTTGAAATGCGCAGTGGCCTTGGCCGATTGCAGTCCCGCCTGGCAAACCACGATGATATTCTTGGATTTGGATTTCTCCAGTTCACCCAGCCGCTTTGGCAATTCCTTTAACGGGATATTGATTGCCCCACGTACATGTCCTGTTGCAAACTCGTCCGGCGTGCGCACATCTACCAGCACGGTTTTTCCCTGATTGATCATCTGGGTCGCTTGCAACAACGATACTTTGCGGCCCCGGGTTTGCAGATGCGGCCATAGCAGCGCACCGCCAGAAAAAACCAGTACGCCGAAGAGCCAGATATTGTCGATGATGAATTTCACGGAAGTCCAATGGTTAAAGTTTGATCAAGATGCGATTCGGGAGTGCGAACAAGTCACCTGCGTTCATGGCTGGCAAGGGCATCACCCGCTTTGCCTCAGCCTGCCCGCACAGGATACGCATGAATTTACGTCCATCCGGGCTGCGGACAGGCAGCATATCGCCGAAAATCCTTCACTGCACGCTTGCCAGCACCGATTTTGGCATGAACTCATCACCCAAATTGCATATTAACAATCCCGAAGCAATCTCCGCATTATAAAATAGAAGCGGGATTGCGATTGATTCGCGCATTTTAAGCCTTCTTGCAGCTCCGGCAAGTTTTTCCACTTTTTATTCCGATATCCATCATGTACAAAATCGTTTTCATGCGCCACGGCGAATCCACCTGGAATCTCGACAATCGCTTCACCGGCTGGACCGATGTCGACCTGACTGAAAAAGGCGCGGCCGAAGCCCGCCAGGCCGGCCAATTGCTGCAGCAGGCCGGTTTCACCTTCGACCTGGCCTATACCTCGGTGCTGAAGCGCGCGATTCGCACGCTGTGGCTGGCCCAGGATGAAATGGATCTGATGTGGATCCCGGTCAAGCATAGCTGGCGCCTGAACGAGCGCCATTACGGTGCGCTGCAAGGCTTGAACAAGGCGGAAACCGCGGCCAAATACGGCGATGAGCAAGTGCTGGTATGGCGCCGCAGCTACGACATCCCGCCCAATCCGCTGGAGCCGAACGACCCGCGCGCCTCCTTCAACGATCCGCGCTACGCCGGCTTGAAGCGCGAGGAAATCCCGCTGACCGAATGCCTGAAAGACACGGTTGAGCGCGTCATGCCCTACTGGAACGATGAAATTGCGCCATCCATTCGGGCCGGCAAACGCATCCTGGTCTCCGCCCACGGCAATAGCCTGCGTGCACTGATCAAATATCTCGATAAGATCAGCGATGCAGAAATCGTGAAACTGAATATCCCCAACGGCCAGCCGCTGGTCTATGAACTGGATGCGGACCTGCAGCCGATCCGGCATTACTACCTAGGCGACGCCGCCGCCATCGAAGCGGCCATGAAAGCCGTGGCCAGCCAGGGCAAGGCCAAGTAAGCCTATCTTGTTCCCACTTATGGCAGGTCTTGATTCGGGTTCCACCGCAAAACCGGCACTGCGCCGCCTGGCGCAGTGCCGGCGGCTAGCGGCGCTGGCAATGGCGCTGAGCCTTGCCGCGTTTTTGTCTGGAATGGCGCCGGCCCATGCCGCCAAGGTCACCGAGCGCAGCAAGCAAAAGCTGATCGCCGAAAGCGAACGGACCGGCTTGCAGCAAAAGTTAAACGCCCTCAAGCGCGACATCCAGAAAACCGAAAGCGCAAAGGAACATGCCGCTGACGATCTGGCGCAATCCGAACAGACGATTTCGCAAGCCAACCGTGCGCTGCATGAATTGACCAGCGAACAGCGGCAAACCCAGGCCAGGCTCAACCAGTTGGCGCAACAGCATGCGCGACTGTATCAAACGGTCAGCGCCCAGCAACAACAGCTTGCCAAATTAATAAGAGAGCAGTATGTCTCCGGGAATGAAGATCGCACCAAGCTGCTACTGTCGGGCGACAACCCGAACCGGATCAACCGTGAATTGCGTTACCTCGGCTACGTATCCCAGGCACAGGCCAAGCTGATCGAATCGCTGCGCGCCAACCTGGAAGATATCGATAGCAACTTGGCAGCAACCCAGAACGCCAAGGATGAACTGGATGAAATCGCCCAGGAAGCGCGCGACCAGAAACGCTTGCTGGAACAGGAAAAAGCCAAGCGCGCCACGCTGTTGGCGCAATTGTCGAGCCGGCTGGCCACCCAGCGCAAGGAAGCCGGCAATATCGCCCGTAACGAACAGCGTCTGGCGACGCTGGTCGACCGCCTGGCGACATTGATCGCCGAACAAAAAAAGGCCGAAGCTGAAGCCGCCAGGCGGCGCGCACAGGAAGCCGAACGCCTGCGGCTGGCGCGCCAGGAGGCGCGGCGCAAGGCAGCCCAGGCCAAAAATGCTGCCAAGCGCGCGCCGCAGCAAGGCAAAACCGTCAATCCGGACGCGATTGACGATGATGAACCACCAGAAAAATTGTATGGGCGCAATGAACTCACGCCGGAACCACCTGTCCAAAGTGGCGTGACCAAGCGCCCGTTTGCTTCGTTGCGCGGCCAGCTCCGATTGCCGGTAAAAGGTGAATTACTTGCCAAATATGGCAGCAAGCGGGACGAAGGGCCGTTATGGAAAGGCCTGTTCATCCGCACCGCCGAAGGCACCGAAGTCAAGGTGGTGGCCGCCGGTCAGGTGGTATTTGCCGAATGGCTGCGCGGCTTTGGCAATTTGATCATTGTCGACCATGGCAACCAGTACATGACCATTTATGGCTACAATCAGGCAGTATTGAAAAGGTCTGGCGATTTCGTCAACATGGGAGACGTGATCGCCAGTGCCGGCAATAGCGGCGGTCATGGGCAATCGGGTTTATACTTTGAAATGCGGTATCAGGGTCGCGCTTTCGATCCTCTCGGGTGGATTTCTTTTAGGTGAAACATGGGCAGCAAAATTAAAAACTTCGGTTTGATCGGTTTGGGCATTGTGGCCGGCATCGCCGGCTCGATGCAATTCGATGCGATGGCGCAGAAAAGCGCCGGTTCGCCGCTGCCGATCGAGGAGTTGCGGCAGCTGGCCGATGTCTTTGGCCTGATTAAATCCGATTATGTCGAAACGGTCGAAGACAAGAAGCTCCTGACTGAAGCCATTTCCGGCATGGTGGCGTCGCTCGATCCGCACTCGGCCTATCTGGACAAGAAAGCCTTCAAGGAATTACGCGAAGGCACCCAGGGCAAGTTCGTCGGACTGGGCATCGAAGTCGGCATGGAAGATGGTTACGTCAAGGTGATTTCGCCGATCGAGGATTCGCCTGCCCACAAGGCCGGCCTGAAATCGGGTGATCTGATCACCCGCCTGGACACCACGCCGGTCAAGGGCCTGACCCTGGACGAAGCCGTCAAGCGCATGCGCGGCGAGCCGAATACCAAAATCACCCTGACTATCGCCCGCAAAGAGGAAGACAAGCCGCTGATCGTCACAATCGTGCGCCAGGAAATCCGCGTGCAAAGCGTCAAGTCGAAGGTGGTCGAGCCCGGTTACGCGTGGCTGCGCGTGTCGCAGTTCCAGGAGCCGACGGTTGACGACATGGCCAAGAAAATCGC
>JAKFFK010000153.1:0-8837 GCA_036675285.1 Paucimonas sp.
TGAGGGCCGAGGTGGTCGCGCTCGTTGACGGCGCACCACAGGTTGTCGGTGCCGGGCTGCATCGCCAGGCCGGAGCAATTGCGCAGTCCGGTGGCGTAGTTGCGAACGTTCTTTCCTTCCGGATCGAATACGCGCACCACGGCGCGATTCTCTTCTTCTCCCCAGGCGGCGCCGCGGCCGTGGGTGGCTTCATGCTGCCGGGTCTGCTCGGGTGTCATGTCGGGCATGCCGCCCACCCCCAGGTTGGAAGCCGAGCCGACGGCCACGAACAGGCGCTGGCCATCGCGGGAGACCGCCAGGCCGCGCGTCCAGTGCCGTTTGGTCGGAATGTTGGCGATGATCACTTCGACAGGACCCGCGGCTTTGACTTCCCCGCTGCGATACGGGTAGCGAACCACCTGGTTCGCGGCCGCCACATACACGTACCGGGGATCGGCGGGTGGCACGAAGGCAATGCCGTAAGGGCGGTCCAGGTTCTCGGCGAACACTTCGGGCGTCGCCGGTGTGCCACTCGCACCTGCGCGCAACACCAGCACGCGTCCGGTGCCGCTCTCCGCCAGGAAGATGTCGCCGTTCGGCGCGACGCGAAGATTGCGCGGCTGCTTGAAGCCTGTGGCGAACACCTGCACTGCGAAGCCGTCCGGCACTTTCGGCAGCGCGCCCTGTGGCGGCTGGACCACCTTCGCGCTGTTGGCAATCGACTTCTCAGGGTCAGCACCTGTTATCGGCGCCGGCACGTCGGATGGCTTGATATGGCGGCGAACGCCGGGAGCGTCGGTCCTCCAGTCGCCAAAGGCGGCGGTACCGGTGCGAACCTCACCGGTTTGCGCGCATGCAGCCAAAGTTAGGACGACAAGCGAAACATGAACGAGACGCATCGACAAGGTCAGGACTTGCATGGTTGTTTTCCTTTTTCTTAGAAAGAGCGTTTTTAATCCGCTTGGGACCCGGCCGACTTGGTAAGGGTAAATACGTTGCCATGCTTCCATTGAATTGCGGGTGACAAACCTGCATCGATTTAAAGCTAAAGCCTGATTCATCTTCCTCCGCAATACAACCAAGGAAAAAGCGAAAGAGAACGCTGTTTCAGGATAGGTCAGCGCAAATAAGCCGTGTGGGTATTACTGGGGAGGTCTGACTTTAATCAAGTTGGCATGGGTCGAATGCGAAGTGGATAGGAAACAAATAGCCGGCTATTGGCGATAAGTTTTTCTTTCTTGGAAAATTATTTACCAGTTGCACGCTATGTATTCGTTTTAAATTAGCTGGAATCGTACGTCTGGCTTAAGAAAGTGGCGAAATGCTGCACTGCCCGGCTCACGTCCTTGTGGCCAATCAAAAATTGAGTGCGCACAAACTCCTTTCCTATTGCTCGAACTTAGCAAAATTTAAATTAGTCCATTCCTGGCGCCTTCATCCATAAAAGGAACGCCCATGAAAAACCACAATAAGAAACTGCTTGCCTTGGTGCTTTGCATTTTTGTCGCCGCATGCGGAGGCGGAGGCGAATCCAATGCACCTGCCGCATCGGTGCCGGATGCCAGCACAAGCAATTTATCGGTGCTGGAGCAGTCGGATGGCGTGACGCCGTTTATCAAGACGCTTACTCTTGGCATTGATGACTATTCGGCAGTGCAAAGCATAGCGTACCGAATTGCCCCAAAGGAGGGGACCTATTCGAAGCCGCTTACAGTGACTTACCCGCGCACGTACCTGGACCGTGAAGGCTACTACAACAGCGCATCGAAGCAGATCGCATTGCCGGTCTTTGGTTTGTATGCCGGATATGCAAACCAGCTGACGCTCACCACGACGTTTGCCGACGGATCGACCCGGGACGATACAGTGGTCGTAGCGGCCGCACCATTTGATGACAGCACTGGCATTTACAGCACCCTTGCCGTGAAGACCCCGCGCACGGCAGGCAGCACGCTGAATTTTGATTACATCATGATTAAAAGCGGCATCACCACACCGGTGGTAATCGACACCGACGGCAATCTCAGATGGGTCGGCAGCGGCATTGATGATGCCTTCGTTTCCATGAGACTGGCCAATGATTTCGTGGTCGGGGCCAGAAACAGTCCGGAGTTGTATCGTCTGAAATGGAACGGGACTTTTACTACTGCCAGGCTATCCAACCAGAACTACACCAATTTTCATCATGAACTCACCCGCGGCAAGGTCGGCATACTGGCTCAGGTGGATGCCACCGTCGGTGGCGTCAACAAGATAGAATCGATTCTTGCCGAAATCGATGAAAATGGCACGGTGCTCAAAGAATGGGATATGGCACTCATCTTTGCTGATGCAATGCGGCAAGGCGGTGACGATCCCGCCAATTTCGTACGTAATGGCTTCGACTGGTTTCACATGAATTCCGCAATCTATGTGCCGGAAGACGATTCGCTGATTATCTCCAGCCGCGAGAACTTTGTTGTGAAAATCGACTATGACACTGGCGCCATCAAATGGTTACTCGGCGACACCACCAAGCATTGGTACATCAATTATCCATCGCTGCGCGCATTTGCATTGACACTGACAGCCGGCACGCCGCCGATTGGCCAGCATGCACTATCGATCGCCTCGGATGGCACGCTGTTGCTGTTCAATAATGGCTTTGCGAGTAACCGCAATCCCGCAGGCACGCCAATCGGCCAAAACCTGCGATTCAGCGCCCCAGTCCGGTATGTGATCGACGAGGTGGCAAAAACCGCCCGCCAGGCCTGGAGCTTCGAAAACGGGCAAGTCGTTTATTCGGACGTGTGTTCCAGTGTGTATGAAAGCGGACAAAACAATTACCTGGTCAATTATGCGGTTGCCGCGAATCGGACCATTGCCAAGCTGGTCGGACTGGATGCGTCGGGCAATGTTGCCTTTGATTTTGAATTGCCGACGAATGTATGCAGCACCAGCTGGAATGCAGAGCCGGTCCAGTTGCAGGATTTGGTGTTTCAATGACGGTTAAGCGGGGTCAGACGCTTCGTCATACGCAGGTGGTTTAGAAAGAAATAGCTCAGCCACCATCAGAAACCGTAGGGGCATCCCTTAAAGGCTAAACCGCGCTACCCGCTGAATTTTCTTGATCGACGACACAACAGTCGTCATCCGACAAAAGCGTAATTTCAGCCCGTTATTTTGAACGCTTTCAGACTTTTCCCGGGTCTTTGCTACGCCTTTCGCCCACTATGGGCGCACCTGCCCCAGCAAATGCCGCCCAGAAAAATAAGGCAATTAGACAATCCGCAATTTCTGTTTAGCTACATAAGCATACACTCAGAACGCTAAATTACATCCTGAGGAGCAGCTTATGAGATTTCCAGCCTATGCGATTGTGCTTACTCTATTGGTAGGATGTGCAAGTACCGGGTCAATGACAGCCAAGACAGTGGCGCCCGAGGTGGCTTCCTATAAAACCTGTGTGATGACGAGATCCATACCGATGGCGCCATCGCCAGAGCCGACCTCGACCATCGTCAAGGATTCAGTGGAGCGCTGTAAAGACGAGCTTAAGGCAGTCCACAGCAAACTCATGAAAGAAAACGAAACAGCGAACTTCGCAGGCAGCTTCGCAAATATTTACACGGACAATCTGAAGAGGGAAGTTATGTTGGATGCTGTCGCCGAGCTTGATAAGCGAAGGGCGAAGAAGTAAATCTCAGCTACACCTTCATCTAGCGATACGGGGCTGGCGCCCGCACATCACGCCTATCCGGAACTACACAGGCTGACCATGCCTGGCTGCAGCCATCATGCTGTCCTCACACCAGGAAATCGGCGTTTCAATAGCCCCGGGTCACGGTCACAAGCACGGATGCGATGCGGTCGGTTTGTGCATAAGCAGGTTCCAACAACTCTTCCCCGAATACATCCGGGTCAATTTCCCGATATTCCCAGGTAAAGCCGGCATGGCTGAGAAGCGGCGCTATGTTTTCCCGAAAATAGTCAACGCCATCAACGATTGCCACGCCGGTATACAACAGCAGGCTGCCACCCGGAGCCAGCCGACTCATCGCTTCCTTGATAATCGCCACGGACAAGCCCTCACCCAGGTCGCCCCCGCCATGCCGGTAGGCGCGCTCGCCAGCATCGAGCAGATATGGCGGGTTGGCGACGATCAGGTCAAATTCGCCGACCACACCGGCCAGCAGATTGCTATGCAGCGGCACGACATTCGAGGTTGCAGCCAGTGAGGCATTGATCGCCGTCAGACGGAGCGCAGCGTCATTGATGTCGGCGGCAATCACTTCTGCTGCTGGGTGATGGAGCGCCACGATAATTGCGCCCGGCCCTGCTCCGCAACCAATATCGACCGCGCGCCGAACCGGATGCATGCGGTTTGCAAGATGATGCTCAAGTGCCGATATGAAGCGATAGGTATCCGGACCAAAAAACACGGCATCGCTGCCGATGGTGGGATAGGCAGAATGAATGAATATCTGGTCATGCAGGGTTGACAGCCGGATCATCGAACGCCAGCCATCCTCATGGCGCACGATAACGCCGGCTGCCTGCATCAGCGCGAACAATGACGCGGGCAGCAAACCGGTACGAAATGGACGGCTCCAGCCGAATACACCTTCAATGCTGGCGGCCCATGCATTAGCGGGCCGCTGGTTGACCCGTGCATGGGTGGCGGGTGTGACGGTGGTAAACCGGTAGCCTACCTGTTTCAGCGTCTGCGCCAACTGGCGCAGTGCCTGGTCTTGTGCGGATTGACACGCTCCGCGCTCATGATCTTGTTCAACTGGAATTTCTTTCGATAATACATCTGCTACGCTCATTCGTTGGCCCCAATCTGAATCGTCGATCTGAATCACGTTTCGCTGTAGTACCGTCTATGGCCCCATCAGACGCGTGAAGATTCGCGTTGCCATCATGCCGGGAGCGGTATGATGATGCGCCGGCGACATCAACCCGACCAAACTTGCCATGACTTCGTCCTTGCTTGCGAGCGCGGCCAGCTTTTCTTCCAGCAAGCGCAGATCGGCATTAAAGTCGTCTTGATCGTCTGCTGCGCCGTAATGGGAATAATGCGTGCGAATTACACCGCGTGCTGCATGCCCCTCCGGCTGGACTGACCTGCCCTGCTCGAATGTTTCACAAAGCCGTTGCCGAGCCTTGAAGGAGAGCTGACGTGGCCGCCCTGCGCTGCTCGGTGCCTGATTCTTTTCAGACGCGCTATCGCCGGCAATCCAGTCATGAATCAATTGCTGTTCGTAAGCATTGAAAACACCAAACATGTCTGCCCGCTCGCCATGGATCAATTTCCAAAAGCGGCTGTTTTGCGGATCCTGATGCCGTTTGATCCAACCCATTTTCTCCAGGCTGGCAAGAAACGCCGGCAGCTGGCCGGGTTCGGCAAGCCAGTCATTCACCGTACGTCCGCCTACGCGGCAATAATCGGAATGCAATTGCGACCCCACGGCGGCTTTGGCGGCAAAAACCGACAATAACTCCTGCTGCAAATCGAATGATCTTATCGCTGACAGGGTATCGACTCCCAGCTGATTGAGCTTGTAGCCATTGACCATGCGCTGATAAAACTCGTCGCGGCTTGCCACTTGAGGCATTGCATCAAAAACACTTTGCAAGGATTTCTTTGCATGTCCTGTGGCGGCATTATCGACAGTCACATGCAAGGTAAAATAATAAGGATCGATGCCGAGTTCATTCAGCTCATACGCAGTAATCAACAAATGCAGCGGCAACTGTTCATAACCCAGATTGAAGCCGATCACTTCCGGCAAAAAATCAGCGGCATGATAGGCAAGCGATAACTGAATGGCGCCCTGCACAAAATGTTGGTTGCCAAGCTTGTGCCAGTCGTCGCCCCCATGGTTCGCAAGCAGCTTGCGGTACAAGCGCACATGATTTTTGTCGGGCAACCCTTCGCCAAGCTCTTCCAGATAAATCCGGATCAGGTTTGAAAATCGTGGATCATTCCAGCGGTGCAGCAAACCATAAAGCCATGCGCCATCGACTAGCTTGGTCGGGGCCACGGCTTTTAAAAAATACAGCGCATGGGATTGGTTTTTAAAATAACGCCTTGTTTCTCCTGCTTTGCGCGCATCCAGATACTCACGGTATTGGCATCCGACCCGCCGAGTGCCTTGTTCAATCCAGTTTGTCAGGGATGCCATGTCAGCTGGCAAGTCGCACGGCAGGCCACTGGCTATCTTCAATTGCTCGGACAGGAAGCAGGATGCCGTTTCCAACGCGGTTTTCCGGGAAGTCAGGTCAGCGTTGCCGTCCTGATTCATCAAACTAAAATAGACGTTTTTAGCATCCCTGTCCATGGTGCTGCGCTCAACTTTGGATAGCGGCGCAACTGGATCGGAATTGAAATTCTCTGAGATATAAATAATGATTCCAGTACAAAGAGATGCGGAGATTTTTCATCCACATCATTTTTAGATAGGCGGCTTATGACAGAAAGAGAAATGGGCTAATAAAATGCTTCCTTCATGCAAGTATTCGCTGCCTTTCCAATTTGCTTTCTGAGTAACTTTTTTACCAAAGACGCTTGTCATTAACGAATTATCGACATCGCCCCTCAGGAACGGTATCGGTTGTTTGCCGATTTTTTTGTGGGATAACACTGACTTTTCAATACATGCTTGCAGTGGTCGTTTCACGTTTACGAAACATTAAGCATAAAAATTCAGTCATATTGTTCCAATGATGAAAGTCTTTAATATATTCAATAATATTGATCGTCTTGTTTTCGTACTCCAAGCGACAAACCGATGAAAATAAAAACCGACAATCAAGCTAGCCGATTCATGCCAGCATTAAAAATAGACCATGATTAATGTAGATGGTTGTACGGGAGACGGATTTATTCAAAAATTCCATTGCACACAAGAAAAGCTATATCAACTTCAGCCGTGCACATTCCGATAAGCAAACGCACCCATCAATCGCTGACATTGAAATACCTACGATGATCTACAGAAAGTGATGTGCCAAGGAACCTGTTTCATTTATTGCACACTGCCGGCCATGTCTGCATCATGCCGGCTTTATTTTGACGATATAGGTGCCACCCAAGCTTATGGATTCTCCGTAGATAACCAATGCGCCGTTTTCTACTTCATGTTCATACTTGTCTAACAGCGGCGTGAAATTAAGCAAGGTCAATTCGGGAACCGGCGGTGCATCGTGGTCTATATGTACCTTGCCATCGACCGGGGCGCCGCGTCTGATCTGAACAATTGTCGAGCGGCTTAGCCTGACTTTTGGAGAATCGTAATTGACCGTGGCGCGAAACGTGCAGTTGCCACGCGCGTCGACAAGGAAGCTCGATTGGTCTCACCAATATTCCACGAAGTCGTTCAAGGCCTGGTAACTTTTCATATATCACCAATCCATCTGTAGAGCGCAACGCAAGGGGTAAAAGCATTCTTATTATTTCGCGTTGGCAGGCACCAAGGGCGGGCCTTGGTCTGGCCGGGGCAAGTCAATCCATAGCAATGAAAAAGACGTTGCCGAAGATGCGAATTTATTAAAATTAGAGAGTCATGCGAATGAAAGTTCGATAGTAAAAATACGATGCTTGCCGCTCATACATTGATTGACAAGAGAATCGGGCCAGGAGCATCCGAGCCTCACTTTATGCAAATAATCACGGCATGATTTATTTTTACGTTGCAGAAATTTTCTGCATGCCCCTGGTCAGCTTGCGTCTTCTCTATCAACTACCGTTCCTGCCGCTGTGTTGGCCGCGATCATTGCCCATGAGTTTCAAGCCAGGCGTTTTGTTTTTCCTGGAAGTGTGCGGGCACACAGCAAGAATATTCGGCAGCCTTTACTCGCCCGATTTGGCGCTGATTTGGAAAAATGCAGGAGTGCGGTGCTGCATGAAACAGCAGTGCTGTGTACACTACGCCGCTATCAATTTATTTTGCCTAAACCATGACCATCACGATCAACGAAGACCTGCGTGCTTATATCGATCCATTGACCGATGACGAATTCGCTGCACTGGAACGCAGTCTGCTTGCCGAAGGATGCCGCGATGCGCTGGTGCTGTGGGGCGATCTTTTGGTGGATGGCCACAACCGCTACGGCATTTGCCAGAAACACGGCATCCCCTTCAATACCATGCAAAACACTACCTTCCAGTCCATCGACGATGTGCACCTGTGGATGATCGACAATCACCTTGGGCGGCGCAGCGTTTCGGATTTTCAACGCGGCGTGCTGGCACTGCGCAAGAAAGAGATTGTCTCCGCGCGCCTGGCGCAGGCCCCGCAGCAGCCGTCCGCAGAGTTCGCCGAGGCAGGCACTGCCGCTCAGCCCGTAACCGAGCCGCCCTGGACGCGCGAAGGCCTTGCACGCGCGGCGCGGGTGAGCAGCTCCACGCTAGGCCAGATCGAGAAAATCCAGAAGACGGCAGCGCCCGAGCTGGTGAGAGCAGTCAAGTCGGGCGTCATTTCGATTAATGCGGCAGCCGCCGTAGCGACTTTGCCCAGTGAGAAGCAGGTAGCGGCTGTTGCCGGCGGCAAGAAGGAACTGCACCAGGCAGCGCGGCAGGTGCGCGAGAGCCGGCTGCCGCCCAAGCCTGAGCCGGAGGCGCCACCCAGCGACGCCACACCCGATCAACTCGAAATTCACCGCCTGACGCTACTGGCGGCTGCACTCGCCGAAGAGCGCGACCTTTTGAAAAAGAAGGTGCAGCACCTGACCATTGCGCTTGCGGAAGCACGCGGCGGACAATAGTTCGCTGCGCGTCAGTTTCATGCACTGCACAGGAATGCATGGCTTGCCGCAGACTGCACTCGCCGTGTCCGCTTCGGCCATTGGATCAGATGGCGGATTTTGCCTTTCCT
>JAKFFK010000158.1:0-8822 GCA_036675285.1 Paucimonas sp.
TGGCGCTCAGCGTGAAAACGGTCAGCACCTATCGTACCCGAGTGCTGGAGAAGATGCACATGGAGAACAATGCCGAATTGATCCATTATGCGATTCAGCATCGCTTGAGCGATTGAGAATGACTGGGTGCAAAAAGGGAGCCTGCCATGCTATTCCAGACGCAGGCTTTACAGCACCGGAAGCCTGCGGCCGTTACTCTTGACGAACAGGCCGGCGCGGGTCTTCAGAACCTTGACCCTGCCTTCTCCTTTGACATCGATGCAGACTTCGTTCGAAGCACTCAGCGCGCCTGCCAGCAGCAAGCGGCCATACAGCACGCGGTAATTCATGTCTTCTCGAACCATGATGATGCCGGATTTCATGTCTTGCCTTCAGCAGATAGTGGGCAATGCCATACGGGTTTCGGTAGCGGGATGAACAGGATGTTATGCCAGAATTGTTACGCCACGATGAAAATTATGTGACATTTGAATGGCCGCAGCAAGCTGCCACTCGGCAATCGACCATGCGTCACGACCCTGCCTCATCGTAAATTGAATTTCATGTAGGAAAAATCCTGCAATTTCTGCTTCATCATTCCTACGTTATCTATAGACAGTTCCGATATCTCCTAGGCCGGGTCTCCCGTATTCTGACGATCATCCGCACAAGTATATGTGCGATGACAATCACAAGGAGACTCTCGTGCAGCGTGAAGATATCAATCCCTTCGAACTTGGTTTGCGGCGCAACCCAGCCAATCACGTGGCACTGTCGCCCTTATCTTTCCTGCGCCGCGCTGCCCAGGTTTATCCGGCATACCGGTCTGTCATTGATGGCGAACGCCGCTATACCTGGCGCGAAACCTATGCACGCTGCTGTCGCCTGGCGTCTGCCCTGCGGCAACTGGGGGTCGGGCAAGGCGATACGGTATCGATCATGGCGCCGAACGTCACGGCAATGATGGAGTCGCACTTCGGCGTGCCAATGGCCGGTGCCGTACTGAATACCCTGAATGTACGGCTGGATGCCGAGACGCTAGCGTTCATGCTGCAGCATGGGGAAGCCAAGGTGTTGATTACTGACCGCGAATTCTCGCCGGTGATTGCCCAGGCGCTTGCTTTGCTCGAGCACAAACCGCTCGTCATCGATATCGACGACCCCGCTTGCCAGGACGGAGAACTGTTGGGTCAGATGGATTACGAAGCCTTGCTTGCCAAGGGCGATCCGGAATTCGCGTGGGACTTGCCGGCCGACGAATGGCAGGCGATCACGCTGAGCTATACGTCCGGCACTACCGGCAACCCGAAAGGCGTGGTATATCACCACCGCGGCGCCTACCTGAATGCGATTGCCAATGTCATGGCATGGACCATGCCGGCGCATCCAGTGTATTTGTGGACTTTGCCGATGTTCCATTGCAATGGCTGGTGCTTCCCATGGACCATTGCCGCCATCGCCGGCACCCACGTCTGCCTGCGCCGGGTCGACGCCAAGTCGATTTTTTCGGCCATCAAGGAACATGGCGTTACCCACTTTTCGGGTGCGCCGATCGTCCTGAATGCGATGATCAATGCACCCGAGCAGATCAAGTTCCGGGTCACCGACCGTATTGTTCAATGCACCACCGGTGGCGCAGCACCGCCGCCGACCGTGATTGAAGGGCTGGAGTTGCTCGGCATGAACGTTACCCAGGTATATGGGCTGACCGAAGTGTACGGCCCGGCAGTCAGCTGTGCCTGGAATCGCGAGTGGGATCACCTGCCGCCAGACGAACGGGCCAAGATCAAGGCGCAAGCCGGCGTTCGCTATCACATGCAGGAAGACTTGATGGTGGCCGATCCGGACACGATGCAGCCATGCCCGATGGATGGCCAGATGATAGGCGAAGTGTTCATGCGCGGCAACCTGGTAATGAAGGGTTACCTGAAAAATCCCGCCGCAACCGAGGAAGCCTTTGCTGGCGGCTGGTTCCATACCGGCGATCTTGGGGTTTTGCATCCGAACGGCTATTTGCAGATCAAGGACCGTTCCAAGGATATCGTGATTTCCGGCGGCGAAAACATTTCCAGCATCGAGGTGGAAGATGTGCTGTACCGGCATGCAGCAGTGCTCGAAGCCGCCGTCGTGGCGCGCCCGGATGAAAAATGGGGTGAGACGCCATGCGCATTCGTGACGCTGCGTGAAGGGGCCAAGACAAGCGAAGCGGCGCTGATTGCATTCTGCCGCCAGCATCTGGCGCACTTTAAATCGCCCAGGACAGTCGTGTTCGGCCCGCTGCCCAAGACATCCACTGGCAAGGTACAGAAATTCCTGCTGCGTGAATACGCCAAAGACCTGAAAAAATAAAACCAGCAATTCCCAACACCCAACCGAGGAGACACTGCATGAAAATGAAAACACTGGCATCCATCCTGTGCGCAGCCTTTGGCGCAGCCACCTTCCAGGCCGCCCAGGCAGCCGACAAGATTTCCGACGGCGTGGTCAAGGTCGGCGTGATGACCGACATGTCCGGCACGTATTCGAATGTAGCCGGCGCCGGCAGCGTGCTGGCGGCCAAAATGGCGATCGAGGATTTCGGCGGCAAGCTGCTGGGTAAACCGATCGAGCTGATTTATGCGGACCACCTGAACAAGCCGGATGTTGCATCGACCAAGGCGCGCGAATGGTTCGATAGCAACCAGGTCGACATGATTGCCGATCTGGTGACTTCCTCGGTTGGTCTGGCAGTGCAGCAAGTCGCCAGGGACAAGGTCCGCATCACGATGAATTCAGGCGCGGCGACGGCGGCGCTGACCAACAAGCACTGCTCGCCGACTGGTGTGCACTGGGCTTACGATACCTATGCAATGGCCAATGGCACCGGCAATGCGATGGTAAAGGAAGGCAATGACAGCTGGTACTTCCTGACTGCCGACTATGCCTTTGGCTATGCGCTGGAAGGCGATGTGTCGAACGTGGTCAAGGCCAGCGGCGGCAAGGTGCTCGGCTCGATCCGCCATCCGCTGGGCGCATCCGATTTTTCATCCTTCCTGATTTCAGCACAGAGTTCGAACGCCAAAGTCGTGGGCCTTGCCAATGCCGGCACCGACCTGATCAATGCGATCAAGCAGGTACGTGAATTCGGTATCACCAAGAAGCAAAAACTTGCATCACTGCTGATGTTCGTCACCGATGTCCATAGCCTTGGTCTGGACGTGGCGCAGGGCCTGTACCTGACCGAAGGTTTTTACTGGGATCTGGACAATGACACGCGCGCCTGGTCCAAGCGTTTCTTCCTGCGCCACAAGCAGATGCCGACCATGATCCACGCCGGCGTGTATTCATCGATGACGCATTATTTCAAGGCGATCCAGTCTGCCGGCACGGATGACGCAATGACGGTGATGGCAAAAATGCGCGAATTGCCGGTCAAGGATTTCTTTGCCAAGAACGGCAAGCTGCGTGCCGATGGCCGCATGGTGCACGACATGTACCTGGCGCAGGTCAAGGCGCCGTCCGAATCGAAGTATCCATGGGATTACTACAACATCCGCCGCGTGATTCCTGGCGACCAGGCATTCACGCCGCTCGATAAGAGCGAATGTCCGTTGGTTAAAAAATAATCCGGCAGGCCGGAAGCCACGCCGGCCATCAAGACTAGCAGGGGGAGGTACGCATGAATGCAAGAGATACGCTGTTCGAAGTGCTGCAGAAGAAGGCCGATGTCGGCCTGGTGGAAAAAAAAGTATTCACAATGCCATCCTACACCACGCTGGGCGGCAAAATCATCCGAGACGTCAGGGTCGGGTATGAAACCTATGGCAAGCTCAATGCCCGCGGGGACAATGCGATCCTGATTGCCCATTATTTTTCCGGGACATCGCATGCAGCCGGGCGCTATTCGGAGGCAGACTGCGAACTAGGCTACTGGGATGCAATCATCGGACCGGGCAAGGCGATCGATACGGACAGGTATTTCGTGGTCAGTGCCGATACGCTGGCCAATGTCACCGCCAGGAATCCGAACACAGTCACGACAGGGCCGACCAGCATCAATCCCGACACTGGCAAGCCTTACGGATTGACATTCCCGATCGTGACCATCCGCGATTTCGTTAATGTGCAAAAGTCACTGGTCGATGCGCTGGGCATCAAAAAACTGCATGCGGTGGCTGGTCCGTCGATGGGATCGATGCAGGCACTTGAATGGGCTGTTGCCTATCCAGACATGGTGGAACGGGTACTGGCAGTCATTCCGGCCGGGCTGGAAGCCGATCCCTATCTGGTCGGCACATTAAATCTGTGGACGGCGCCAATCATGCTCGATCCTTACTGGAATCAGGGGGATTATTACGGCAGGCAGGAACCACTCGATGGCCTGGCATGTTCGCTCAAAACCATCTTGCTGAACGGCCGTCACCCCGGATGGGCCAATACCTTATGCGGTCGCAAGCCGGCGACAAACGCTGATAACTTGCTGCAAGAGTTTTCCAGTAAATATGCAATCGAGGCTGCGCTCGACCAAGTCAGTATCGCGCGCGTCAGTGCGTTGGATGCAAATTCACTGCTCTATACCGTCAAGGCATGCCAGCTGTTTTCACTCGGTCATCAAGGCGGGGTGTTGGAAGCAGCAAAAACAATCCGTGCCAAGGTATTGCTGATGCCGGCAGCATCTGATCTGCTGATGTTGCCTGACTATGCCAGAAAAGCCGCACAAGTATTGAAAGCTTGTGGCAAGGAAGTCGAATATGCTGAACTGGCAGGTGACGGCGGCCACTTCGATGGCTTGCAAGTCATCGGCCAAGCCGCCAAGCGAATACAAGACTTCATCAACCACTGAATTTGTCCGTCTCCTTTGGGCCGCCCAGTAGTACGGGCGGTTTTTTTGTTTCAATCGCCTGGGACGGCAGGTCCAGACCAGTTGTTCGGCTAGCGGCTTGCAAGAGCAATATTTTATTGTCTGTTATTCAATTTATTTTTCATAGGAAATACTATTGCTACATGCCTGTGCAAATCCGGCAAATTAAATTGTCTACGATATAACTTTAAAATAAGAATGTGATTTTTCCGGTGGGTAGCGGACTTTGGCCATGGGCGAGCAGGTATAATTCGCGCCATGAACAATCGTGCAGATCCGCAACTTGACTCCCTTCGTGTTCCTCCGCATTCGATCGAAGCGGAACAGTCTGTCCTAGGCGGTTTGCTTCTTGATAATGCTGCATGGGACCGGATCGCGGATTTCGTCAGCCAGGAAGATTTTTATCGGTATGACCATCGGATCATTTTTCAGCATATTGTCAAGCTGATCAATAATTCCAGGCCGGCCGACGTGATTACCGTCTTCGAGGCGCTGACCAATAGCAACAAGGCCGAAGAAGTCGGCGGCCTGTCTTATTTGAATGCGCTGGCGCAAAACACGCCATCTGCCGCCAATATCCGCCGTTATGCCGAGATCGTGCGCGACCGCGGTGTATTGCGCAAGTTGATCACAGTCTCTGATGAAATTTCTGGCCAGGCTTTCAATCCGCAAGGCAAGGAAGTCAAGCAAATGCTGGATGAAGCCGAGTCCAAGATTTTTGCGATTGCAGAAGAAGGTGCGCGCGGCGCCCAGGGCTTCCAGGAAATCCAGCCATTGTTGACACAGGTCGTCGAACGTATCGATGAATTGTACAACCGCGATAACCAGAATGACATCACTGGCGTGCCGACTGGCTTTGCCGACCTGGACCGGATGACATCGGGCTTGCAGCCGGGCGACCTGGTGATCGTCGCTGGCCGTCCATCGATGGGTAAAACGGCTTTCTCGATCAATATTGGCGAACATGTCGCCATTGAAAGCGGCCTGCCGGTGGCTGTGTTTTCGATGGAAATGGGCGGCGCGCAGCTGGCCATGCGGATGCTGGGTTCAGTCGGACGTCTCGATCAGCATCGTCTGCGTACCGGGCGTCTGAATGATGAAGACTGGCCGCGCCTGACGCATGCGATTCAGAAAATGAATGATGCACAACTTTTCATTGATGAAACGCCGGCATTGAATTCGATTGAATTGCGCGCACGTTCACGGCGTCTGTCACGCCAGTGCGGCAAGCTGGGCCTGATCATTATCGATTACCTGCAATTGATGTCGGCCAATTCCTCCGGAGAAAACCGCGCTACCGAGATTTCGGAAATTTCGCGCAGCCTGAAAGGTCTGGCCAAGGAATTGAATTGTCCGGTGATTGCCTTGTCACAGTTGAATCGTTCGCTGGAACAGCGTCCCAACAAGCGGCCGGTCATGTCGGATCTGCGCGAATCGGGCGCCATCGAGCAGGATGCCGACGTGATTTTGTTTATTTACCGCGATGAAGTGTACAACCCGGATTCGCCGGACAAGGGTACCGCCGAAATTATTATCGGCAAGCAGCGTAATGGACCGATCGGCAGTGTGCGCTTGACTTTCCTCGGTCAGTACACAAAGTTCGATAATTACACTGGGAATGCGCCGATTTACGGTGGGGATTAATCCGTGCTGTAGGTTTCATGAACAGGTTTCACACTGCGCCCTGCATGCTGCAGGACCGGAGCTCGGGGGCAACGAAGAATGATCCAGTTTGCAACTAATTTAAAACAATAACTTAAATCCTGCAGTTCCAAGCATACTTTAGAAGAGAGAGTAACCATGTTCGGACGATTAATGCCTACTGAAGGCAAATTCTTTGAGTTGTTTAACCAGCACGCCGAGCTGTGTGTCAAGGGCGCCACCGAAATGGTGTCCATGATGACCAATTTCGACGATCTGGAAAACCGGGTGCATGCGATTGAAAGCATCGAAAAGCAGGCCGACAAGGTGACCCAGCAAACGATCGACATGCTGCACAAGACCTTCATCACCCCGCTGGATCGGGATGATATCCATCAGTTGATCACCCGCATGGACGACATTCTGGATTTGCTGGAAGACGGCGCCCAGACTGTTTCCCTGTACGATATCAAGAACACCACGCCGGAAGCCAAGCGCCTGGCGGAGCTGTGTCTGGCGTCGGCCGAAAAGGTCAAGCAGGCAGTCGGGCTGCTACAGAATATGGATAATTCGCGTCAGATTCTTGAAATCTGCGCCGAAATCGATCGTTTGGAAGCCGATGCCGATCACGTGATGCGCGCTGCCATGTCCAAGCTGTTCCGTGACGAGCCGGACGTGCGCAACCTGATCAAGTACAAGGCAATTTATGAAATTTTGGAAACGGTAACCGACCGTTGCGAGGATGTCGCCAATATCATCCAGGGCATCATCGTCGAAAACGTCTAAGCGGATTTTCGCCGGCCCGGCTGCCATGTGACGAGGGAAGGCACATGGCAGTTTTGCGGTTTCTGTTGTCTTGACATCTCTTTCATCGGTTCGGGAAGAGTCAATAAAAATATATTTCGACTTCATGCAAACTCTTCAAATCAGCATTTACGTTCTCGGCTTTCTGGTACTCCTGGCGCTCCTGTTTGATTTCATGAACGGTTTTCATGATGCAGCCAACGCCATTGCCACCGTAGTATCGACCGGCGTCCTGAAACCGCAAACGGCAGTCATGATGGCTGCTTTTTTCAATTTCGTTGCAATACTTGTGTTTCAGCTGAAAGTGGCGACGACGGTCGGCAAGGGCACCATCGACCCGATGGTGGTCGATCATTATGTGGTATTCGGCGCGCTGGTCGGCGCCATTGCCTGGAATGCACTGACCTGGTACTACGGCATTCCATCGTCGTCGTCGCATGCCTTGATCGGTGGCCTGGTCGGCGCAGCGGTTGCCAAGGCGGGTACAGGTTCCCTGATCGCATCGGGCTTGATCAAGACCATCAGTTTTATCGTCCTGTCACCGCTGCTTGGCTTCATATTCGGTACCATGATGATGATTCTTGTGTCGTGGCTATTCGTGCGCACCACCCCCAGAAAAGTCGACAAGTGGTTTCGTCGCATGCAGTTGGTGTCGGCGTCCATGTATAGCCTGGGACATGGCGGCAACGATGCACAAAAAACCATGGGTATTATCTGGATGCTGTTGATTTTTGCCGGCGTTTCCACTGCCGATGAGGCACTGCCATGGTGGGTCGTGGTCAGCTGTTACGTGGCGATCAGCCTGGGCACCTTGTTTGGCGGCTGGCGCATTGTCAAGACCATGGGACAAAAAATCACCAAGCTCAAGCCGGTGGGTGGATTTTGCGCCGAAACGGGCGGGGCGATTACTCTGTTCCTGGCAACGGCAATGGGTATTCCGGTATCGACTACGCACACCATCACCGGCGCCATCGTCGGCGTCGGCTCGGCGAAAAAAATGTCGGCGGTGCGCTGGGGCGTGGCCGGCAATATCGTCTGGGCCTGGGTTTTTACGATACCGGCTTCAGCCTTCATGGCCGCGGTTGCCTGGTGGATCGGCACCCTTCTTTTTTAAGCCGACATGAAATAAATGCGATAAAAAAGCCTGCTTCGTAAAGCAGGCTTTTTATTTTCAGCAGTTAAAGCCTTGCTGCGCTGGCTTGTCAGTGTATCCGTCAGCCAGCCTTACAGCACTTCGCTTGCATGGTCGGCCAGGCGCGAACGCTCGCCGCGTGCCAGCGTGATATGCCCGCTGTGCGTCCAGCCCTTGAAGCGGTCGACCACATAGGTCAGTCCACTGGAGCCTTCAGTCAGGTAGGGTGTATCGATTTGCGCAATGTTACCCAGGCAAATGATCTTGGTGCCGGGGCCGGCACGCGTGACCAGGGTCTTGACTTGTTTCGGCGTCAGGTTTTGCGCTTCGTCGATGATCAGGAACTTGTTGACGAAAGTGCGGCCGCGCATGAAGTTCAGCGACTTGATCTTGATGCGCGAGCGGATCAGATCCTGGGTCGCGGCC
>JAKFFK010000154.1:0-8819 GCA_036675285.1 Paucimonas sp.
CCTGGCCGATTCCTCGCGCTTGCCACTGTCGACCGAAGACAGCGATGCCCGCACCAGTGCATCCATTGATGGATTACTGTACTTGCCCCAGTTCCAGCTGCCCCAGCCGGTTGCCGGATTGGGAGTGCCGACCAGCGTGCGCAATGCGAAATCGCCGGCCAGCGAACCCCACCCCAACAAGGCTGCGCTGAACTCGCCGTTGCGCGCACGGCCGAAATAAACCGACAGCGGCAATGTTTCGACTTTGGCCTGGATGCCGATCCGGCTCAGGAATTGAGCCACCGTCTGCACCACCTGCTCATCGTTGATATAGCGATTGTTCGGCCCATGCAGGGTCAGCGCAAATCCGTCGGGATAACCGGCCTGTGCCAGCAATTTTTTAGCGCCGTCCGGGTCGTAGCGCTCGACTGCCAGCGCCTTGTTGTAGCCAAATATGCCGGGTGCTACCAGGTTCGATGCCGGTGCCGCCAGACCTTCCATGATCCGGCTGGCCATGGCTTCGCGGTTAATTGCCTTGGATATCGCTTGCCGCACACGGATATCCTGCAACGGATTGTTTGCCAGCGGCTTGCCTGACTTGTCGGTCACGAATGGCGATGGCCGGGCTGACTGATCCAGATGCCAAAAGATGGTACGCCAGGATATTTTTTGTTCCAGCCGGAATTTCGGATTACTTTTCAGGCGGACGATGTCGGCAGTCGGCACGCTTTCAATCGCATCCACATCCCCGGCCAGCAGCGCGGCAAGGCGGGATGGACTGCTGGTAATGATGCGAAATATCACCTTGTCCCATGCCGGCTTGCCGCCCCAGTAGCCGTCATTGCGTATTAATTCGATCCGGTCGCCGCGCTGGAACCGGGCGAACTTGAACGGGCCACTACCGACAAGCGCCTTGCCGAGGTTGAAATCTTCTGTGGACGCTTTCTGTGCCGCTTTTTTCGATACGATGAAGATTGAACTCAAGTCCAGGGCCAGCGGCCCGTATGGCGTAGCGGTTTTTAGCCTGACGGTGTAAGGGTCGAGTGCCTGCTTGCCAATGATCTGTTTGGTGTAACTGGTAAATGGCCCTGGGCTGTTGACCAGACTGGCCGGACGATCGAGCGAAAACAGCACATCGTCTGCCGTCAGCTCGCTGCCATCATGGAATTTAACCCCGCTTCGCAGCTTGAATTCCCATGTAGTCGCATCCACTACGCGCCAGGAACTTGCCAGCCCCGGGATCAATTGTCCGTCGGGACTGACCGCCACCAGCGTGTCGAACATGTGCGTGGCGAGCGCAATATTCGGTGCAATATTCAGATAATGGGGATCAAGCGATGAAACATCAGCGGCCAGCCCGATTCTCAGTTCTGCCGCCACTGCCGCCGTGGTCGCGCTGCCCGCCACCATCACGCCGATCACAATAGCGGCCGCCGCCATTTTTTTAATGCAAGCACACACCATGCAATTTCCTTAAAGAACAGCAGCTAGCTGCTGAAGGCATTACCAATGCCGCAATTTGGTCCAGCATTATTGCAAGGGCTGTCATGGCATTGATGTTATGCGAATGCCATAAAGAATTTTTGAAGATGCTCAACTTGGTCGCGCAGCTGTCAGTATTCCGTTTCCCCGCTCGATCCGATCCTCGAGTTCTCCGATGTAGGCGGCCAGGACATTGCCACCTTGTTCAATATTATCGCTCAATGCCTGCTCAAGCTGGTCGATCCGCGCCAGCACTTCGGTACGCGTTGCCGCCGTTTGCGAATCCAACTTCAGTATCTGGGCTGTCAAGACATTTTGCAGTTCGGTCAAACGAGAGGCTTCCGCCTGGTCAGCCAGCTTTCTTTGCACCTGCATTTCACGGGCATGGCTGCGCGTCTCGAGGAGCATGGTAGTTTGCAGGTAGGTGGCAAACCCCAGCAGCAGAACGGCCAGCATCGCTGTGACGCCAAGCATAATCAATCCTAGCGGTGCTTCAATCGTCGTAACAAGCAGCGACAATGTGGTCGGCGCGGTAAAGGCAGCCCAATTCACCGCTGCAAAGACGGCTATCCCCGCCAATCCCAACAGCAACAATACCGTACGTATATTCATGTATCTCTCCATAAAACAAGAAAAACTGTAGTGGAATCCGGCACAGGATTTCACTGGACCGCTATTGTCAGTTTATCCTTCTTTTACCATCACCGTGCCCGATTGCATCGGCTGCTGCATGGATTGTGGGTGATGCAGATCACATGCGGCGACAGCAAAGAAAATGGCAAGTCTCGGCAGGCCAGGTCCGGAAGTGCTAAGTATCCACTCAAAATAAAATGTGAGATGAATGTGGTTGCAGGTGGATACGATGCAAGGCGACCGGGCCGCCGCAGTGCGAGCACTGTAAGGACCGGGCAACGCTGCAGCGCGCCGCCTGCAGCCGCAGACACTCACGGTTTATTCTGAATGGGTGTTTATGTACGCATCAATAATGGCAGGACGATGACTGCCCATGTTGCGACTGCCAGGGACAGTGTCAAGAAAACAGCAGCGCTGCCGAAGTCCTTCGCGTTTTTGGACAAGGGATTGCGTTCCAGCGATACCCGGTCGACTACAGCTTCGATTGCCGAATTCAGCAGCTCGACAATCAGTACCAGAATAAATACCCCGATCAGCAACAGCTTCTCGAGGGCGCTCACCGGCAACAACAACGCGATAATGATGGCACAAACTACCAGCACCATCTCTTGGCGAAATGCATGTTCATTTTTCCAGGCTGCCTTGAAACCCTCGATCGAATAAAAAAAGGCACAGAAAATACGCTTGATACCACTCTTGCTTTTGAATTCGCTGACAGTCGGTTTCTGATTGGTCATATGGAAATTATTTTCACTGTTAATAGAGGTATCGACCGTTATTCCAAGGCTAAACACAAATGACAAACGCCGCTTTGTTCACGTTCAACTCCGTTACAGCTGGCTTGTTTATCACGAATTGCTAGCAGCTTCAGCAATACTTTTGCAAATTGGTGTTTTGCCTGATGACTATACAATTCCATGGCAGTCATGCCAACCTACGCACTATGCCTGGATTATGCCGAGTAAAAATTAGCAACAGGATTTTAACAGTAGACGTTCATCGACCAAGTGCCTAAGCAGCTGAAGGACAGGCTCGGCTGTGTCTGGCAGCGCTGCCATCGCCGGCCAAGTCGGGTAGGCAACCCGTTCTCTGAGCGGTCAAACCGGCAAGCAGCATGCGGATTCACCGTATGCTTAATACGGCATGGCTGAGCCACCAACCGGTAAACATAAGTCGTGTGACAGTGTCAGTGTCGTAAATTCGCCAAGATTTTGCGAGGTCGGCTCTGTATGATTTTTTCACATTGTGGTATAAAGATTATTATCGCAATGCATTTTCACGCTATGAAAACCGACTCCGTCCTTGACTCCGAAAAAACCTCAATTCAGGTCATCGAGCGGGCAGTGGCGCTACTTGATGCACTAGCTGACCAGCCGGATCCGGTGAGCCTGAAAGAACTATCCATCGTTACCGGCCTGCATCCATCAACCGCACATCGGATTTTGAATGACCTTGTCTTGAAGCGCTTTGTCGATCGGGCCGAAGCCGGATCGTATCGGCTCGGCATGCGCCTGCTGGAATTGGGCAATATCGTCAAGAGTCGATTGAATGTACGCGAAGCTGCGCTGAATTTCATGCGCAGCCTGCATCGCAAGACGCATCAAACCATTAACCTGTCAGTGCGCCAGGGTGATGAAATTGTGTATATCGACCGCGCTTTTTCCGAACGTTCAGGGATGCAAGTGGTACGGGCGATTGGCGGACGTGCGCCATTGCATCTGACGTCGACTGGCAAGCTATTCCTGTCGCTCGACGATCCGAAAGCGGTGCGCGCGTATGCGACTCGCACTGGACTGGCCGGCCACAACAAAAATTCGATCACCGACCTGATCAAGCTGGAAGGAGAATTAAGCCTGGTGCGGGCACGCGGCTATGCACGCGACAATGAAGAATTGGAGCTGGGGGTACGCTGCATGGCGGCCGGGATTCGCGACGACACTGGCCGTCTGATTGCCGGCCTGTCGATTTCGGCGCCAGCCGACCGGCTGCAGGAAGAATGGCTGGAAGACCTGATCTCAACCGCCATACAAATTTCCACCGTGCTTGGATATGGGCAAGCAGCGATCTCCGCATGAAGACTGAACCAGTGGCAAATTGATATACATAAAAATGGCGAACCAAGGTTCGCCATTTTTATGTATATCAGAATGGATTGCTGCTCAGCCCTTGTCGCCTGCCGGGTGTGCCGTGGAAATCGCTTGCGGCTTCAATGTTTCGATCCATTTGCGAATTCGGCCCGCATCTGCCAGACGCGATTGCTTGCCCTTTGAATCCAGAAACACCATCACGATCGACCGGCCTTCAATGATGGTCTGCATCACCAGGCAACGACCCGCTTCGGCGATATAGCCGGTTTTTTGCAAGCCGATTTCCCATGCAGGGTTATACACGAGCCGGTTGGTATTTCGATATTGCAGTGCCCGACCGCCGGCCGCCACCACTGATTCAGGCGCAGTCGAATAATGGCCGAGAATCGGATGCTGTTGTGCAGCTACCACGAGCTTGACCAAATCACGCGCGCTGGCGATATTTTGACTTGAAAGGCCGCTGGCATCGACATAATGGGTATCGCGCATACCGAGAAGTTTGGCCTTTGCATTCATCGCCGCGACAAATGCCGGCAATCCACCTGGATAATTGCGGCCCAATGCAGATGCCGCACGGTTTTCCGAACTCATCAGCGCCAGATGCAACATATTCGCCCGGGACAGCTGGGTGCCGACAGCCAAACGCGAACCACTGTGCTTTTCACGGTCGACATCGTCTGTAGTGATCGCCAGAACTTCATCCATGTCTTGATGTGCCTCGATGACAATCAAGCCGGTCATCAGTTTGGTGATCGACGCAATCGGCAAGGAAATATTCGAATTTTTTTCGAACAATACTTCTGAACTGGATTGATCCAGGACCAACGCGGCGCTCGACTTCAAATCAAGCGGATCACGCGTCAGGTTCAGCCCGGCAATGTCGCCTGCCGTCAGTATCGTAGGCGCTGCGCGCATCACCGGACGCGCCATGACCTTTTGATATATCACTCTGCGCTTGCCATTCACCACGGTTACGCGCTTGACCAGCTTTGCGCGTGCTTGGCTTGCATTGGCTGCCGCACGCTTGCGAGTAACTTGCCTTGACGCAATTTTGCGTTTAGCCAGGAGAGGTTTCTTTGCTGCAGTTTTTTTGGCAGTTGTCTTGGATGCGCTCGATGACCCGCTCTGCGCCATGACGGCAGGCGCAAGCAAGCCGCTTAATATAAGCGAAAACAATATCCCCAGCGTAGTCTTGCCCATGAGGGAAAACTCCAATTTCTTTTTTTGAATAAGCAACAGAATTGCAGTGTAGCAAAGTGATGAAAATCTGCAAGATAATTAGCAACTTAGCTGATGTAATTAAACAATATTCTAGATGACAACAATTCTTGCAGCTGAATCATCATATTCGATGCATTAAGGAATATATTGATATTTATACAAAACCATTGCCTCGGCAGTACAAGGCTAGAGGAGCCATCCATTGGCTTCCTGCTTGCCATCTATGCAGGCTTGCCATGATTCAGATAGTAAAAACATAAGTTCAGGCACTAACCGCAGATCCGGACCAAGTCCGAATCGAGAAAGGCAACAAGGCGGTGCGCGGCTTCCCGCGAAGGCGCGCTCCGCACCTGGATCCAGCCAGTTCGGATCACCTGCACAACCGGACTTGTAAGCACCCGACTCAGGTTAGCAAACGAAAGGACAGCAACAGGATGCGCATTTCAGCCCTGGCCTGATGCATCGTTTTGGTGTTTTTCTGTGTTCGAAGAGTAAATTCCGCTATGCGACAAAGGTAACGAAGCGGCTGACCGCTTCACGCTCGGTTTCAAGCGTGTTTTCCACCTTATCCGGATCGGCATAGCCGAGCGCCATGCCACACACCACCATTTCATGCTCAGGCAAGGGCAGAACTGAACGAATAATGCGATGAAATTGTGTAAATGCGGCCTGTGGGCAGGTATCCAGACCACGGCCGCGCGCAGCTACCATGATGTTTTGCAAAAACATGCCATAGTCCAACAAGGAGCCCTGCTCCAGCACGCGGTCAAGGGTAAAGATCAAACCGACCGGCGCATCGAAAAACTCGAAATTGCGCCCATGCTGCGCTTGCATGCCAGTCTTGTTTTCGCGGCTTAATCCCAGCAAGCCATACAGATCCCAACCGACTTTGCGGCGCCGGTCAATATAAGGCGCCACCCATTGCTTCGGATAGTATGGATATTCCTCGGTGTGCTGGCTGGCCAGCGCCGGATCATTGAATACCCGCAGAATTTCTTCGGACAGCCGTTTCCTGGCGGCGCCGGTTACCACATATACCCGCCACGGCTGGGCATTGGTGCCGGAGGGCGCGCGCGCAGCGACTTCCAGGATATTTTCAATATCGTCGCGGTCGACCGGCGTCGGCAAAAATGCCCGGATCGAACGTCGCGATGTGATCGCTGCATCGACAATGCCCTGTTGCTCGCTAATGATCATTGCGTTCCGCCCTGATCCACCGCGACCGTCAGCAATAGCTGGCGCATCGCTTCCGGCAATGACGTCGGGCGACGGCTGCCGCGATCGACATAGACATGCACGAAATGCCCCTGCGCGGCAGCACTTTGCTCATCCCCCCGAAAAATGCCCACTTCATAGCGCACGCTGGAATTGCCCAGCTTGGCCACCCGTATGCCGGCAGTAATCCGGTCAGGAAATGCAACCGGGGCGAAATAATTACACTGGGTTTCGATGACCAAGCCAATCACCGGGCTGTGCTCGATGTCCAGCACGCCATTTTCCACCAAAAACTGGTTGACTGCGGTGTCGAACCAACTGTAATACACGACATTGTTGACGTGACCATACACATCATTGTCCATCCAGCGCGTGGTAATCGATTGGAACTGGCGATAATCGCTGCGTGTTGTTGCCTGTGCCCGCATCATTTTCTCCCTATGACAAAATACACCCCGATGATTGCCAGTAGCATGCCGAGCATACCGGTCATGCTGAAAGCTTCCCCAAACATGGCCCATGCCATCAAGGCCGTGGTCGGCGGCGTCAGGTACATCAGGCTGCTGACCTGGGTTGCCGCGTTTTTACGGATCAACATAAACAATAGAAAGATCGCGCCGATCGATAGGGCCAAAACCGACCATATCAATGCCCCGATGAAGTTGGATGTCCATTGCACGCGGCTCAGCGTCAGATCAAATCCTTCCAGCAAGATTGCAAACGGCAACACCACCACGATGGAAGCAGCGAACTGGATCAGTGTACCGGTGCGCAAATCGAAGTGCGCACAATAATGCTTCTGGTACATGGTGCCAAAGCTGATCGACAATAACGCGAATACGCACAATGCAATGCTTTGCCAGGATAAGCCCGTCACGGTTATTTTATTGGCCACCACCAGCACCACGCCGCCCAGCCCCAGAATCAGGCCCATCCACTGACGTCGCCGGATTGACTCGCCTATCATTGGTGCGGCAAAGGCCGTCAGAATCGGCTGCAAACCCACCAGCAATGCCGACAAGCCTGCCGGCATGCCCAGCTTGATTGCGCACCAGACGCCACTCAAGTAACCTGCCTGAACCAGCACGCCGGATACGGCAATATGTCCGACTTTTCCGATCGGCCAGGGGGCACGCATCAAAAGCACCAGCGGCACCAGTATCAGCAGCACCCCGGCAAAGCGCAGCACTAAAAAGGTCAACGGTGGTGCATACGGCAACCCGAATTTGGCTACAACGAAGCCGGTGCTCCAAATCACCACGAATACCAACGGCATTGCCGCCAGCCAGCGGCCACCACCCCTGCCAGCGGGGTTCGCTACCGCGTTTGTACCAAAAACCATAAATTATCCGAAATCCTGCACTGTATTGACTCGCCTGCATGCCTGGGAACATCACTTTCCTCCGCCCTGCATCAGTGATCTGTTGCGCCTGAGGCCGCTTTCATCGCTTTGCATCGTAACCGTAATCGGCGCTTGGCGTCGGGCGATCATGACTTGCATCTGGACCCAAAACTATTAATGCCAATGACGTACCGGTGCCAATGTAGCGCAAGCACCACTTATTTTATTAGGCTAGGCGCCGATGTATCCAGATGACAAGAAAGTACTGATTTCCTGTTTGCCAACTTGGTTGGACAAGACAGCTTTCGCCTATTTGATTGATAAAAGTCATGGATTGATCAAATTCGCCCTGAAACATGTAAAACTTACAATAAATTTGTTGTTGGCCTTTCAAACTCTTTTTATAATGCGCTGCAACAAAAAAATCTTGACATCGCGAAATTAATGCTTAAAATAGCAATTGTTGCGGTGCACAAAATATTTTTTCATATTTTTCAAGCTACTTAATAAATCAAAGGAGTTTTCCCATGTTTACCAATCCAGAACAATTTACTGCTGCTACCAAAGCCAATTTCGAAGCCCAAATCGCCCTGATCACAGCCTTGACCAACAAGGCGTTTGAAAGCGTCGAGAAGTTGGTTGACCTGAACATCAATGCAGCCAAATCCTCGATCGAAGAATCCAATTCCGCCACCAAGCAATTGCTGTCCGCCAAGGATCCGCAAGAATTCTTCGCTCTGAGCGCAGCGCAAGCCCAACCGAGCGCAGAAAAAGCGCTGGCTTATGGCCGCCACGTTGCCAGCATCGCTTCCGGCGCACAAGCTGAATTCACCAAGGCTGCTGAAGAGCAAGTTGCCGAA
>JAKFFK010000049.1:0-8796 GCA_036675285.1 Paucimonas sp.
TTGATGGCCCCTACCGAAGAACCGATCACCAGATCCGGCACCAGGCCGTGCGCCGTCAGCGCGCGCAGCATGCCAACCTGGACCGCGCCGAAACTGCCGCCGCCGGCAAGTACCAGTGCTGTCGGCATGTCCGCGGACTGGTGCATGGAATGGCCTCTTTTACAGTCTGGCCCCGAGCCTGCTGATGCAGGTTAGTAGCCGTAAAACTCTTCGCTGCGGATATCGTCGTCATCAATGCCGATGCGATTCAGGGTGCTTTTCATCGTCTCGACCATCTTGGGCGGCCCCACCAGGTAGTAAATTGGCGAACGCAGTTCACCTGTGATGCTGGTGATCAGCGGCGCGTCAATCAAGCCGGTCGCGCCGTTCCATGGGCGATTGGACAGGCTGATTTCGGTCATGGTGGCGATCAGGGAGAAATTTTTATTCCGTCGTTCCAGGTCTTGCAGTTCCTGCAGGAATGCCGCATCTTCCGGGCGGCGATTCGAGTAGAGTAGCAACAGGCGCTGCGGTAGCTGATCCTGTGTCGCCTGACGCAACATGCTCATGAAGGGCGTGATGCCGATGCCGCCGGCTATCAAGACCGCCGGCCGTTCGCGATTGTTATGCAGCGTAAGCGATCCAAACGATCCGTCGATCTGGACCGACGCACCGGGACGCAACGACTTCAACGAACGTTTGTAGGCACTGTCGCGCATGCGCGTGGCGACAGTCAGTGTATTTTCAAAAGGTGCGCTCACGATGGAAAACGCATGGCGCATGCTTTCGACGTCAGCCTGCTTTGGATCGCCCAGTATCAAATCGATTGCCTGTCCGGGCTTGAAACTGAAATTGGCAGGTTTGCTGAAATGGAACGCCATTGTGCCGTCCGCAATTTCCTCGCTGTGTTTCAGTATGGCTACATGGATGGTCATTTTTACGCCCTCACAAGAAAGTATGCGCTGCCGGATGCGTGGCCAAGCCAGGCCGAACAATGCGCGCGAACGCGGAATGGTTGTGGATCGATTCAAAGTTCTCGACTTCAACCACGTAGGCAGTCACCCGCGGATCGCGGTTCAGTGCCAGCGCCACGTCGCGCACCAGATCCTCGACAAACTTGGGATTGTCATAGGCGCGTTCGGTGACATATTTTTCATCGGGTCGCTTCAGCAAGCCATATACCTCGCAGGAAGCGCTGCGCTCGGCAATGGCAATCAATTCATCGATTGCCATGTCGCCGTCAAGCTCGGCATCGATGCTGATATGCGAGCGCTGGTTGTGCGCGCCGTACGCGGAAATTTCTTTCGAGCACGGGCACAGACTGGTGGCCGCCACCTTCACCTCCATCCGGAACACATGCTTGCCCTGGCCGGAAACCGTGCCGCGCCAGCACACTTCGTAGTCAAGCAGGCTTTGCACGCCGGAGACCGGCGCCGTCTTTTTCATGAAATAAGGAAAACGCATTTCAATCGCGCCGCTGCGCGCATCCAGTCGATCCAGCATGTCGTCGAGGATCGCCCTGAAGGCTTGCTGGTCCAGCGCTGCGGTCTGCGCCTCCAGTAATTCGATAAAGCGCGACATGTGAGTGCCCTTGCTTTGGGCAGGCAATCCGACCGTCATCGTCAGCGTGGCGATGGTCGGCATGCTGGTTGTGGCGCCGGTACGGATCGTGACCGGATAGCGCACATCCTTGATGCCGACCGCATCGATCGGCAGGTCACGTTGATCGACTTGCGACTGGATGTCGGGGAGGAAAAAGGCTTTGTCACGGGTATTCATGTTGATCCTTTGGGCGTGAAATGCCATAGGCGTAGCACACGCGCCCGTCAAGTAATGCTCGTAATTCGTTCAGAGTCTCGTAGTGACGTCGGCAGTAGTTGCCAGTCCCTTATTGCTGTTGCCGGCACGCGGCAGAGCCGTTCGCCTGCTTCAGGTACGCAATCAAGGCAGCACGCTCCTTGCTGTCGGAAACGCCGGCGTAGCCCATGCTGGTGCCGGGTATTGCTTGCGTCGGATTCGCCAGAAAGCGATCGAGTGTCTTGGCGTTCCAGACAATCTCCGAACGTTTCATGGCGTCCGAATAGGCGAAACCCTGCACACTGCCTGCGCGGCGGCCGAACAGGCCGCAATGCCTGGGGCCGGTGCGATCGTAGGCCAGCGCATGACAGGCAAGACAGCGCGCGTAAATCGCTTCGCCGGCCTTGACGTCTGCCGCCGCCGCTGTGGCTGCCGGCGCCATGCCGGCAGCCACAGCAAGCAGGGCGGCGCTCAATGCATGCATGATGGCGTTCATGGTTTATGACATGAATGCAGAAGGTACCGGCACTTCGCCCAGCGCATTGCGCAGGATCGCCCAGTGCATCGCTTCATCGCCGAGAATGCTGGCTGCAGCCTTGGCCAGGTCGCGGTTGCCGAACAAGGGCACAGCGCCGAGGTAGGCGCTGACGGCGCCTTTTTCCAGCATCGCGGCAAAGCGCAGCACGTCTGCCTGGGTTTTCAGGGTATCGGTCGGAAATGTGTATTTGTCCTTGGCCGCAACCGGCTTGCCGCCCAGCTTAACAATCGTCTTGGACAGCACATCCGCATGTTCCTTGTGATGGCCCTGAAACGTCACCGCCAGGTCGAGCACCGGTTTTTGCAGCAAGCCGCTCTCGGCGCCCAGCTGGTAGGCGGCAATCGCTTCGAGTTCGGCGCCGAGCGCTGTATTCAGTATGCTGACATCGGAAGTGGCCGCTTGACCGCCTTTGGCGGCCAAGGCATCCTGGCCGGCCAGCAGCGCGACCGCAGCGCCCGAAAGCAGCAAGCCGGACTTGCTCATGAAAGCGCGGCGGGAAGTGACGGGTGTTGGGTCATTGGCGAAAATCAGAAAAGACATGGCAGTTCTCCTGTGAGTAGTAGCAGCAAACAGTCAGGCATCGCCTGACTGGGAATCTTTGAGACGTGTCATGACGCCGGCAACAATCCGGTCGCAGCGTTCGCCGTCGAAGGAAAATGCCTCCTCGAAGGCAAAATCGAGTTCTCGCGACAGCGCTTCGCGCAACAGGCTTCTGGCCCGGAAAAATCGGGTCCTGACGGTGGCTTCCGGAATGTCGAGGCAGGTCGCGACTTCATCGACACTCATTTCCTCCAGCGCACGCAGCACAAATACGGTGCGGAATGCTTGCGGCAATTCATCGATCTTAGTCTCAAGCAAGTGGCGCGCTTGCGCTCGCATTGCGGCGCGTTCAGGGGATTCAGGTGTGCTTGCGTTCATGGTTGCCTCTGTGGCATCGCTGGTCCATTCGATTTCGCCGTCGAGCCGGATCACTTCGGCCCTGCGGCTGGCCTTGCGTGACTTGGCAATTGCTTCATTGACGACGATGCGCGTCAGCCAGGTCGCCAGCTTGGCATCGCCGCGAAATTTGTCGATACCGCGGTAAGCCAGCAGATACGCTTCCTGCACGACGTCTTCAGCTTCGGCGTCATCGCGCAGAATGCTGCGTGCAGTCCGAAACAGCGTCTGGTTGTAGCGCCGCATCAATAGCTCGAACGCATGCGGCTCATGGGCAGCGATCCGTTGCGCGATTTCCACGTCGGACCATCCCTTGTCTGCTGTTTTGTTAGTTGCCGGATTCATGATGCCTCTGTCTTTTCAGCGTTTGTACGACATTAGATGAAGCGGATGTCTGCCGCGTTCCCGCAAACATGACATCCGGCAAATAACTGGTAAACCGGGGTGGCCGACAGGTATGCCGTGGGCTGCCCCTGCGACAATATACTGCGCAATCGGCAAGGCGGGCGTGGGAGAGTGGGGTGGGCCTGATGGCCGCTGGCGGACTTTGATGCAGAGGCTAGTGCTATCCACCTCAGTTGCGCTGCAAGCATGACTTGCGGGAGGGGCAGGTTCTGCAAGGGCAGAACCCGCCATGCATTCCTAGGCTTATTTAAGCAGGCCTTCGGATTTCATCGCTTGCTGCACTTTGGGTCGGGCGGCGATGCGCTCGACGTAGGCGGCGATATTGGGCCATTTGCCCAGCGCGATATCATGCATGCCGGCCCAGTTGAGGGTTGTGAAAAGATAGGCGTCGGCTGCGGTAAATTGCTCGCCCATGATGAAAGGTTTGCCTTCCAGCATGCTTTCCAGCGCAGTGAAGCGGCGCTCGATGACGCCGGTCTGCACTTGGCGCATGTCTGGTGTCAGCTTCGGATTGAACAGCGCGCCAATTTGCTTGTGAATTTCGGTTGCCGCGAAATTCAGCGCCGCCAACTGGTGATAGCGATCGATGGTACCGAACTTCGGCACCAGGCCCGATTCCGGCGCTTGATCGGCAAGATACTGGCAGACGATGGCAACTTCGGTGAGCACCTGGCCATCATCGAGGCGCAGCGCCGGCACGTAACCCTTGGGATTGATCTTCCAGTAGTCGCCGCCGTCGGCGGTTTTTTTGTTCGGGATATCGACCTTGATCAGTTCGAGGTCGAGTCCGGCTTCGCAAGCCACGATATGCGGCGCCATCGAACAGGCGCCAGGTGCGTAGTAAAGCTTCATGCATGTTTCCTTTATGGTGATGATTGCGTTCACGCCATACATTTGTGCCGATGGGCATAAATGCAGGCGCGGTGCAGATGGAAAGTAGGGATATGTATTCTGGAAGCGAAAACTTTATCACAGCCTAAAAAATTATTCTGACGGGCACTGGCTGTGGTGAAAGCTGATTGCTGTTGGACTGGTGTCAAATCAACCCGGCGCGATTTGCGCAAGCGCTTGCTGGATCGCTTGCGCATCGGCAGGGCGCACCAGGCGCGCGGTTTCCTTGCCATGGCTGAGAAAGATCAGGGTTGGCCACAGTGTCACCCGGAACGAGCGGCCCAGCGGTCGGCCCTTGCCATCTTCAATCTTCAAGTGGCGCACGTCGGGATGGTCTGCCATGGCAGACGCCAGCAGCGGCTGGGCGGCGCGGCAAAAGCCACACCAGGGTGCGCCAAACTCGATCACGGTCGGCTCAGTGAGCTGATCGACCTCGGCGCGGGCCGGTTCGGCAGTTGCATAATTTGGATTCATCGGCATGTTGAAATTTCCTGTTCGCAGCAAGATTGCCCTTGCACGCTGTTGCGCTGATGCAGGCGTTCCAAACTCGCTGCTGGTTTTGGACGTCGTGAAAACCCCCGTAGGAGAAAGCTTACCAGCTTCCCGGGCGGGCTGTTTTTGCCCAGTTAATCGCACTTGGCATACCCGCGATGAATGCCAGCGCCTATTCAAACCGCCTGACGGCATCGAGCGCAAGACCTGCGCCGATGCTGCCGAACAGATCGCCTTCGACCCGGCGCGCACCAGGCAACAGTGCAGCGATTTTCTCGCGCAGCAAAGGCACGCCGCTTGATCCGCCGGTAAAGAACACCGTGTTGACGGCATCCTTGCCGATGCCGGCAGTCGCCAGCAAGCCGAGTACGGCGCTTTCGATGCTGGCGACCAGCGGCGATATTGCCTGGTCAAAGCGGTCACGCTCCAGCAGGATGGTTTCCGGCGGCTGCAATCGGTCCAGCAGCAATGCCGTCGAAGCGGCGCCGGACAGGGCGATCTTGCCTTGCTCGACTTGCAGCGCCAGCCAGTGGCCGGCGCGTTGCCGGATCAAATCCTGCAGTCGATCCAGTTTGTCGCGTTCAAGCGCATCGCGATAAATATCCTTCAATTGACTTTCCGCCTGTCGGGTATAAGCCAGATTGATGGTGTGCCAAGTCGCCAGGTTGAAATAAAAGCTGGACGGCATCTCGCTATTGTTCTTCAGCCGGCTGCCAAGGCCCAGCAGCGGCATCACGCTCGACAAGCTCAGATATTTGTCAAAATCGGTGCCGCCGATATGCACGCCGGCATTCGCCAGCACATCATCGCGGCGATCGATTTTTTTGGCGCGATCGGGGGACAGGCGCACCAGCGAAAAATCGGAGGTGCCGCCGCCAATGTCGGCCACCAGGACCAGTTCTTCCCGATCGATTTGCGATTCATAATCGAATGCGGCAGCGATCGGTTCGTACTGGAACGCGATTTCCTTGAAGCCGACAGCGTAGGCCGTGTCCGCCAATGTCTGTTGCGCCAGGCGGTCGGCGCTGGCATCGCCATCGACGAAAAACACCGGGCGGCCCAACACCGCCCGATCGAACGTGCGGCCCGCCGCTTGTTCCGCACGCTGCTTGAGCGCGGCGATGAATTGCGACAGCAGGCTGCGATACGGCAATGCGCGTCCCAGCACCTCGGTTTGGCCATCGATCAGGCTGGAGCCAAGCAGGCTCTTCAGCGAGCGCATCAAGCGGCCTTCGTAGCCGGCCAGGTAAGAGGCAAGCGCCGCCCTGCCGAAGTTGACGGCATCGTCTTCCGCGTTAAAAAAAACCACCGAAGGCAGGGTCACCTTCTCATCCTCCAGTGCGAGCAGGGCTGATTGTCCGGGCCGGCTCCAGCCGACCGTTGAATTGGACGTGCCGAAATCCACGCCGCATGCGTCTGTCATAAAGTCTTCACTAATTCAAATGGGCCGCAATCATATGCTATCTGCTGTCAGGCAGCGAAATAATTTTCGCTTGTTTTTCAAGTCTTGGCTAATATTTCGCGCAGCAGCGCAGAAGGCGGGCAACAGCGTCACCGGTAAAGCAGTGTTCGGCTAGCCTGAAAACATGTTATTGATGTAATGTTTGCCTGGAACGGCTGCCGTGCCGGTCGCGCAGTCAATCATCAAGAACCGTGGATGAGCTTTTATGATACCTGTTGAACAATCGATCGACGCAGTGCTGGTGTACCTGGAAGCCAGCATTGCCGATGCACGTCTGAGCGATGAGGAGCGGCGCGAGCTGGTGGCGATGCTGCGCGAGGGCGCGACGCCGGAAGAGGGCTTGCGCAGGGTTCGCAACCGGGCGTTCGAGCTGGTGCGGATGCGGCTCGACAGCGCCGACATGCCATCCTTGCTCAAATGGCTCGATGGCGTGGCACGGGCAGTCGATAGTGCACGGGTGCCAACCGGCATGGTGCGCAGCGAAGCTTACTTCAGTCCGGGCGAGGCTTGCCTGCGGATTATCCTGCAGCGCCTGCGCGCAGCCACCCGGCACATCAGTATTTGCGTTTTTACCCTGTCGGATGACCGTATCACTGCTGAGATCCTGGCAGCGCACCGGCGCGGCGTTGCACTGCGCCTGATCACCGATAATGACAAGGAGTTCGATGCCGGCAGCGATGTCGATGCCCTGCGCCGCGCCGGCATTGCCGTGGTGGTGGACCGCACGGAAGCCCACATGCACCACAAGTTCGCGCTGTTCGACGATCAGTGGCTGCTCAACGGCAGCTATAACTGGACGCGTAGCGCCTGCCAATACAATGAAGAAAATCTGGTGCAGACCAATGATCCGGCCCTGGTGAGCAGCTTCGCCGCACAGTTCGCCGCATTATGGCGCGCGCTGTCTGAGAGTCGCCGTTAGACACGCGGCAAACAGCGCGCATTGCGAGGCGAGACATCCGGCGGCAGATCGGCAAACTTGTTTTTGCGATCCTGCATGGCAAGTCGAGCGCGTGTGACGCAAAATCCAGATAAAACCGCGCATGCACATGGTTAGCTCCTGCGCTTGAACACGATCGCAAGCACAATGCCTGTCGAAATCAAATGTGTAAAAGCATGTCGCCGCTTGGTGATTTGTGGCTAAAAACAGGCAAAAAACGGCTAGATATCACAATCATCTGGCTTTTTTGCTTGATTTGCGGGCTCCTGCGTAACGTAATGCAATCAAGTGTCCACTGAAAATATTTCCCATCAACTTGCCCGGCAAAACAGACGCCAGTCTGCTGTAGACTTTCTGCGCATGCGACGCTAATATTGCGACTCTACTACCCAGTCGTTTTTCATCGCAGGCGAGAAACGACCCATGATAAAAGTGGGTTAGAATGCATTTAGCGGCCCGGATTGTTCGGCGCCCACACTGCAAAGCCCCGCCCGAGCAATCGTATGCGGGGTTTCGAATTTTTGGAACGAATGATTTTTTGGAGTATTTGATGGCTACAGCAGCAAAGAAAGAAAGCAAACCGAACGCCGGTTTCATGAAGCCCGTAACGCCATCTGAAGTACTGGCGGCCGTTGTCGGCGCAGAACCGATCCCTCGTACCGAAGTGACTAAAAAAGTATGGGACTACATCAAGAAGCATGATTTGCAAGATCCGGCGAATCGCCGCATGATCAATGCGGATGCAAAACTGGAAGCTGTTTTCGGTGGCAAGAAGCAGGTATCCATGTTTGAAATGACTAAACTGATTTCAGCCCATCTGAAATAATAGTCGGCAGCAGTAAGGTCTGTCCGGCGGTCGTCGCGCCAAAAGGCATGCGAGGCGACGACGGGCATGACCGTGTTTGTCAACGTTTGAACGGCGACCTCGTGGTCGCTATTCGGCCGCTAGTAGTCATGTGGCCGGATTTCACACGCATTCTCTCCGGGCTCGCCATGAGCCGGCACCTCTCCGAATCAGCACTAACGTTTCAGCGGTCGCGTCGCCGCATCGTGGCGCATTGTGTCACGCCCTTACAAGCCGGCACGGCGCAGGTGAGCCAGCAAGGCCAGCCGCGCACCGATGCTTTGGCGCACATCTTCCCCTAATTGGTTTGAGCGCTGCCGCAGTTTGCCAGGCGGAGTAAGTCGTCGTGCACGCAACAGCCGGCGTGATGCAGCCGCTTGTGAAGTCGCCGCTAGTTTTTCAGGATCATGACCGAGCCGGCGATCAGCAGCAAGGCGCCGACAATGCGCCACAGGTTGATGCTGTGCTGGGCAAAGCCGATCGCGCCATAGTGATCAAGCGCCAATGACATGAAC
>JAKFFK010000116.1:0-40697 GCA_036675285.1 Paucimonas sp.
CAGCGCTGCCGGCAAGGCTTGCCCTTATTTTCCCAGCCATGCGGCACGCAGCCGGTTTGCAGCGGCCGGCTTGGCTTCGACCGCCAATGTCATTTGCGGCGCATCGTCGGCCGCCAGCCTTGCTTCGACACTGAATAATTCATCGCGCCGGAACGCATGAATGGTGACGATATCTCCCACCCTCAGACGCATCAGCAAGCTGTCGAAGTTGGCCGCAGTCACCCGCAGGCCATCGATAGCCATCAGCACATCGCCTGCGGACAGGCCGGCAGCATGCGCGGCACCGCCCTCGTACACATTGGCCAGCTTGCAGTCGTTGCCGTCGCGGGTGGTGCGCAGCCCCAAGCCCGGCTTTGCCGGTTTGTGTCGGTCCGCCAGCGTCACGCCAAATGGCGTCAGCAATCTGGCCAGCGGCAAGTCGTCGGTGCCGCGCACAAATCGGTTCAGCGTGCGGCGCAGCGACAGGCCGGTGACTTCATCGAACAAGGCATCCACCTCGGCTTCGGTGACACCGCGGCCGCCGGCACCCGCATCGGCATAGAAATCCCGTCCATAGCGCTGCCACAAGGCACGCATCACATCATCCAGCGATTTTTTGCCTTTGGTTTCGGCACGGATTGTTAAATCAAGCGCCAAGCCGATCAATGAGCCCTTGGTGTAATAACTGACGATGGCATTCGGCGCATTTTCATCCTGCCGATAGTATTTAACCCAGGCATCGAAGCTGGAATCGGCCACGCTTTGCTTGGTGCGCCCGGCGCCGCGCAATACGCCATTGATGGTTTTTGCCAGCAATTTGAAATAAGCCACCTCATCGATCACGCCGCTGCGCACCAGGATCAAATCGTCGTAGTAACTGGTGAAGCCCTCAAACAGCCACAACAGCGAGGTGTAATTCTCCACCTGCAAGTCGTACGGCGCAAATGCGGCGGGCTTGATGCGCTTGACATTCCAGGTGTGGAAATACTCGTGGCTGCACAATCCCAGATAGGTGCGGTAGCCTTCGCTGGTTTCCTTTTGGCCCAGCACCGGCAAGTCGGCGCGCGCGCAAATCAGGGCCGTGGACGCACGGTGTTCGAGCCCGCCATAGCCGTCGCCGACTGCCAGCGTCATGAATACGTAGCGCTGCATCGGCGCGTGTTTGCTGCGCGGCTCGAACAGCGCAATCTGCGCTTCGCAAATTTTTTTCAGATCGGCGGCAAGGCGTGGCAAGTCAAGGTTCGGCACCCGGCCGGTGATCACGATATCGTGCGGCACGCCATGTGCGCTGAAGGTGGTCAGCTGAAACAGGCCCATCTCCACCGGGTGGTCGATCAGCTCGTCATAATCGGCAGCGATATAGGTGCCGAAGCCATGGCGCCTGGCTTTCAGCTCCGGCAGCGCAGTCGCCACTCGCCATTTTTGATAAGCATCGCCTGACGGACGCTGGATCTCGACCACATGCGGCAAGTGCTCTTGCCCTCGAACCCGCAGGAAAACGCTGGTGCCATTGAAAAACCCATGAGTCTGGTCCAGATGCGCGGCACGCACCGACAAATCCCATGCATACACGTCGTAGAAAATGGTGAGCGGGCCTGCACAGCTGGCGGCGCGCCAGCTGTGCTTGTCGATTTTTTCCAGCGCGACGTCTGCACCATTCGATTCGGCGCGGATCTGCACGATATTGCGGGCAAATTCGCGCACCATGTAACTGCCGGGGATCCATGCAGGCAAGATGAGCAGCTGGCCCTCGGCATCCGGCACATCGATCGTGACGCTGACCGCGAACACATGGGCCGCCAGATCCTTGGGCGTGATCGTATAACGCACAGCGTGCTTCATAGTTGCCTCGACGATTTTTGATAAGCACAGCCAGCGCAACGGCGGCCGTCATGTCAGGTTCGAATCGGAATCCGGGCGATTGTTACGCGAGGCGCAGCGATTGCATCTGACAGGCGTTGCGCAGGTGCCCGGGTTTTGAATCGATTATTTAATTGACGCGAGTTTTGCCTCGACTGTCTTCAGATCAACCGCCCCGGGAAGACGCGAACCGTCGGCGAAAAAAATGGTGGGCGTACCGGTGATTTTCAGCTTTCTGCCGAGCGCGAACACCTTGTCATTCGGGTCGGTCAGGCAATTCGCTGGCGCCGCCGCCGGTGTTTTATTGTTGATCATCCAGTCGTCCCAGGCCTTCATGCGGTCGGCACTGCACCAGACATTTTTGGATTTGACGGCGGAATCCTCGGACAGGATGTTGTACATGAAAGTGTAGACAGTCACATTATCGAGTTCCTGCAAGGTATGGCGAAAGCGCTTGCAATAGCCGCAATTAGGATCTTCGAAGATCGCCATCACGCGCTTGCCGTCGCCCTTGACCATCTTGAGCGCGGAATCGAGCGGCAGGTCCGAGAACTTGACCTTGCTGATGTCATCTACGCGCGCCTTGGTATAGTCTTCATAAGTCGTGGTGTTGAGGATGCGACCGACAAACAGATACTGCGCTTTTTTATCGGTATAAATGATGTCGTTGTCATCGGTGCGCACTTCATACAACCCGGCATACGGGGTCTTGGTCACCGACAGCACTTTTGCGCGCTCGCCCAGACGCGGCTCGATCAGTTTCTTGACCGCTGCTTCTTCCGCAGTCTGGCCAATGGCCGATGCACAAACCACGCTGAACAAGGCAATTGCTGCCAATTTGATACTTTTCATGTATTGACCCAATTCAGATGCTATCCACTGCATTCGGCTCGCGACACAGCTTACGGCTGCCGGCCCAATGCTTGGGAAATTAAACGCCTTTTAAGTGCAGGCAATTGATCGAGCAAGTTTAATCCAAGATTGCGAACTGCGCGCAGCGGCGCAAAATCGCTGGCGAACAAACGCTCCAGGCCATCGGTCGCCAGTTGCATTAATAATATGTCTTCCTTGCGCGCGCGCGCATAACGCGCCAGCACTCGCGCATCCCCGCTATCGCGGTGTGCGTCACGCTGCGTGATGACTTTCAACAGGGTTGCGACGTCGGCAAATCCGAGATTCATGCCATGTCCTGCCAGCGGATGCACCACATGCGCGGCGTCGCCGACCAGTGCCACGCGCGGCGCGGTGATTGCATGCGGACGAATCAGTGACAGCGGAAATGCCTTGACCGCTTCCGGCTGCATTGGCGTCAGGCGGCCAAGCTTGTCGGCGGCAAAATGCGCCAGGCGCTGCGCGAGTTGTTCCAGCGACTCGTTCAATAAAGTTTGTGCCAGCGCATCCGGCGCCGACCACACCAGCGACACGCGCTGTTCTGGCAGCGGCAGCAAGGCGATAATCCCTTCGGAGGCCGTAAACCATTGATGGGCGACGCCATGATGCGGCTGGTCGCAGGCAAAGTTGGTGACAATGGCGCGCTGGCCGTAGGAGCGGTAATCCATGCCGATATCGCATTGGTGGCGCGTCCAGGAATGGGCGCCGTCAGCACCAACCAGCAAGGCCGCCGCCAGGGTGTCGCCATTCTCCAGCTGCACCGTCACGCTGCCGGGTTCAGCCTGCATGTGGCGGGCGTGGCCATGAACCATTTGCACATTCGAGGCAAATTTCAATGCCGCGTCGAGTGCCTGGTTGAGGTTGCTGTCCTCGACTATCCATGCCAGGGCGCCGACCCGGGCGCCATAGGCATCAAAGGCCAGCGTGCCGGCGCCATCGCCGTTGACTTGCATGGCATCGACCGGGGCGATCCGGGAGACATCCAGCGCGTCCCATACTTTAATCGATGACAATAATGCATGGGCCACCTGATTGACCGCATAGACCCGCACGTCCCAAGCGTCCGCAGCCGGGCTCGCAGGCTGCTGCGCGCCCGGCGCGCACAGCAGGCTGACCCGCAAACCGGCTTGCGCCAGCCCCAGCGCAGCCGCCTTGCCGATGACACCGTTTCCGATAATACAAACATCCGTTTGCAAATACATCAATTCACGCGCTGTCAAGAGTGTTGAAAATGGCGAATCCAGGCCGCCATTATAGCGGCTTGTATTTTTATTGATGCCGGACTTTGCAGATTGCCATAGTTTTGTTATACTTGCGCGCCTTGGCCTGGTAGCTCAGTCGGTAGAGCAGAGGATTGAAAATCCTTGTGTCGGTGGTTCGATTCCGCCCCGGGCCACCAAGATAAAAGTCCGTTCCTGCAAGGGAGCGGACTTTTTCGTTATAGCCTGCCTTCTCACTCTCGTTTCAATCCTGGTTTCGCCGCGCGGCCCTGTGTTTTTCACAAACCCGCCATATTCTTACGTCACGCAGGTGCAATGTCCGCTTGATGCGCGGCTTTAAGTTGTACATTCGCCGCTCTGGAACCTGTTATGCCGGCATGGTTTGATTGGGAAGGAATTTGGTGACAGTGTTCAAAAACAATACAATCCCCGAGCAATATCAACAGCAAACAATGATCGAAAGCATTACACAAGATCCACCTGATTTGATTTCAATCTGGTCCCTATTCGAGCAAAGGATTAACATAATGCATGGGAATGGCAGGGATATCTTTCCTATCTCTTTCTGATAAGATCAGAATTATCGATGCAATTGGCTCTAGCATCAGCTTGTGCAGGCAGCGTCCGCGTCAGTAATCGGTAAGGCGAGAAGCGCCTGTTCCTACGCCTACTAGGAAGGAAGTGGAAGTGTTAAATACCGCACCACCAAATAAAAACCAAGACTTCCGCATCCTGCTGATTGATGACAACATTGATGCCAATCAATCCATGGCATCATTACTGGAATTGCTTCATTACAATGTCAGAACCGCTTCCAATGCGGAAAGCGGTCTGCGTGTTGCTGCCGAATTTCAGCCGCATCTGATCCTTTCCGATATCGGCCTGCCCGATCAGGATGGCTACCAGCTGGCGCCGGCCCTGCGCAGCGCCGCCGGCAACCGCAAAGTCGTGCTGGCAGCCGTGACTGGCTATGGCCTTGCCACCGATCGCGCGCGCGCGCAGGCAGCTGGGTTCGAGCATCATTTGGTCAAACCGCTGGATGCCGATACCCTGTTGAATTTTGTGGCAGATCAAGCCGCTTCCTACTAGTTCCCGATTAAGCTGTGTGGTACGGGTTGCAGCGCAACCCTTCCTGAACGCGCCAATCGATGCCGCATCGAATCGATGTTTTTTGGCGCCCGGCAGCTACCGCTGAACAAGGGGCGCAAATGAAAGAGCATGTCGTGCAGTTTTATGACAGCGACGACTTTCTGATCGATGCTGTCGCCCGCTTTATCACTTCCGGCCTGATTGCCGGTAATCCGGCATTAATGATCGTCACCAGTGCGCATCATGCGCAACTGGCAAAAAGCCTGGAGCAACTCGGCAGTGGCGCAGGCGCCCGGCCGCTCATGCGTGAACAATGGGCCGTTCTGGATGCAGAAGCGGCACTGGAAGCGGTGATGGTCAATGGCTGGCCGGATGAACAGCGTTTCATGGATGTGGTTGGTGGCGCCGTGCGCCAAACAAGCGGCGCCGGACACGGTTGCCTGAATGCCTTTGGTGAAATGGGCACAATTCTTTGGCGGCAAGGAAAGACGGCAGCTGCCGTACGCCTGGAAGCCATGTGGAACACCCTGATCCGCACGCATTCGCTCTCTGTGCTGTGCGCCTACCCGATCAGCGCATTTTCCAATACGGCGGATGGCCATCAGTTCGATCGCCTCTGCAGCGCACACCTCCCTGCCAGCATGACCACTGCTTTTGCTGCCGCCTCGAATAGCGGGCAGTTGCTGCGTCATATCACCATGCTGCAGCAGCAAGCCCGATCGCTTGAGCGTGAAATGGAAAAACGTACCCAAATCGAACGGGAGTTGCGAGACCAGTTGCAAGAGCTTGAGGTAAAAGAACGGCACAAGGATGAATTCATGGCCATGCTCGGTCATGAATTGCGCAATCCGCTGGCGCCGATTGCGATTTCATTAAAGCTGCTGCGCTTGCAGCAGGGCGACGGTGCCAGCTCGACCCAATGGCTGGACATCATCGAGCGACAATCGCTGCTGATGAAGCGTCTGGTGGACGATTTGCTTGACGTATCGCGCATCCAGCTGGGGAAAATGGAATTGCGCAAGCAAGTCGTGCAGGTCGACGCCATCATTCATGGCGCAGTCGAATTGGCGAGTCCGCTCTTCGATACGCTGCAGCAGCAGCTGACGGTGACTATGCCGAACCAGCCGATCACGCTGTATGGCGACCCCGACCGCCTGGAACAGGCATTGGCCAACCTGCTGCACAATGCCGCCAAGTACACCGGCACCGCCGGTCGGATTTGTCTGCATGCCTACCAGGACCAGCAGGATTTGGTGCTGTCAGTATCAGACAATGGCAGCGGCCTCAGCCCGGAGGCACGCCAAAAGGTGTTTGACTTGTTTCAGCAAGGCGAGCAATCTTTTTGCCATGCACGCGGTGGTCTGGGGGTCGGCTTGGCGCTGGTGCGGCAGATTGCCGACTTGCATGGCGGATCAATCAGTGCATTCAGCGACGGCCCGAACTGCGGCAGCGAATTCGTGCTGCGGCTGCCGCGCAATTTGACGCTCAATTGATGCCTGAGCACGCCCCTGCGGTGCCAATGCTATTCATGCCGCTCTTTGGCAGCAATAGTGCCTGGCGCTGCATGCCGTGTATCGGCTCATCCGAGAGGTCCGGGCTTCTCTATTAAGCTTGCTTGGAATGCGTCTGTACAAATGCCTTGTCGGTTGATGGCCGCTACTGCCGGCCTGATCGATTACCGGCAAATCACCGTATGCAAGCATTGCCTTGCTTCAATTTAGCAACACTTTCTTGATACCGGATTTAACATCTTGCGGAAACTAGATGGCTTATGTCATCGTTTCATCGTCCAATTTTTTTGCTATCAATGGCAATTCAGCGACTTAGGTAAAAATAACAAGTTGCGACTCCAGGCAAGCCATTTGTAAAGTGTTGCAATAATAATGTTAAATATTGTCAATAAGAAATTAACAATCACTTCAACTATACAAATTTTGGTAGATTGAGTGTCATATCAAGTTAACAATCGAAGGTAATCATTATGCGAATTGCAGTGCTGGATGATGACCGCAGTCAAACCGACCTGGTATGCCAGGTATTGAAATCGGCTGGGCATACCTGCTATCCGTTTAACAGCGGCAAGGAAATGCTGAACCAGTTGCGTCGGGAAAGCTTCGATTTGCTGATTATCGATTGGCAAGTGCCGGATCTGAGTGGGGCCGAGGTATTGCAATGGGCGCGTGAAAAGCTGTCAGCCAATTTGCCGGTCTTGTTCATGACCAGCCGCTCGGGCGAAGATGACATCGTGGCCGGGTTGGCTGCCGGCGCCGATGATTACATGATCAAGCCGATCCGCCGCGGTGAATTGCTGGCGCGAGTGCAGGCATTGTTGCGCCGCGCTTATCCGAACCAGACCAGCGTTGAGCAAATCCAGTTCAATCAATATATCTTTGAGCCGCGCACCGGCCGACTGACCGCGAGTGGGCAGGCAATTGAAGTGACCCAGAAGGAATTCGACTTGGCGCTGCTGTTTTTCCGCAATCTGGGACGTCCGTTATCCCGGGCCTATATCCTGGAGGCGGTCTGGTCGCGTGATGTGGATATTCCTTCGCGCACCATGGATACCCATGTATCGCGAGTACGCAGCAAGCTACAGTTGCGTCCGGAAAATGGTTTTCGGCTGGCACCGGTGTATAGTTATGGCTATCGTCTGGAACAGATAACCGAATAATGCGCTGCCGGAACCGGAGCTAGCAGCCAACAAGCCGGCACATGTTGGCTGCCAGCACGAATTCTCAAACATGCGCAGGGAGGCTAGCATGCGCACCATCATTCTTCGTTTAAGCTTTTTACTGATTCTGGCCGGTGCCTGGCCAGCGGCATGGGCGGCGCCAGAAATCCATGCCGAGCCAGTGACTGTCAATCGCGCCAGTATCGTTTATGCAACGCGCGCCGGCGATACCCTGTCTTCGATCGCCAACCGCTTTACCACCAGGCAAGATAACTGGCTTGCCTTAAGCAAGCTCAACAATATCGAAAGCGATACCAATATTCCAGTTGGCACCCAGATCACGATTCCCGCCGATCTGCTGCAAGACGAACCAAGTGAAGCAAAAGTCATCGCGCTCTCCGGCAGCATTACCGCCAGTTCACAGGAAGGCAAACCCTTGCTGCTGAACCTGGGCACCAAAATCACTGAAGGCATGCAAATTGACACCGGCAACAACAGTTTCTTGACCTTATTGCTGCCTGACCAGTCTCGAGTCTCGCTGCCTTCCAACAGCCGTATCCGGATAGCTAAATTGCGCATGGCGCGCTATACCAAGAGCCCGCGCACCGAAATCATGCTGTTAAGCGGAAAAATCGAATCCAAGGTGGCGCCCCTGGAGCAAAGCAAGGGACGTTTCGAAGTGCGTACACCGCAAGCCGTCGCCGGTGTGCGCGGTACACAATTTCGGGTCGGCATCACTGAAAACGGCACGACTACCGAAGTATTGTCCGGCCGCGTCGAAGTCGGCCATGCGAACCGGCGCACCGGCCATCTGCTGCATGCAGGCCAGGGCAATATTACCAACAAAAAAATGGTCGGCAAACCAGTCAACCTGTTGGCAACGCCGCAACTGGCCGGCGTACCGGTTCGCTTGAATCAGGCGGGCGCCCAGTTCATGCTGACGCCAATTGCCGGCGCCCATGGCTACCATGTCCAGGTCGCCACCGATCAGGATGCACACAACATCTTGATGGAAACCCGCTCGCCAGGTACCCGGCTGACACTTGATGGCTTGGCCAATGGCGATTATTACGCGCGGGTATCGGCAGTCGACAAGCTTGGACTGGAAGGCCCGGCCAGTACTCACGCCTTCACGCTTGGCGCCGCAACTGGTCCGCTGTCTAAATTGCCGATCCCAAGCGCACCAAAGGTCGAAGCTGGTGAAGGCAAGCAATTGGCATTGACCTGGAGTGCTGCGCCCGGCCACAAGTTCATGTTGCAAATTGCCCGTGATCCGTCGTTTTCCTGGCTCCTCTACAGCATCACAACCGAAACACCCCAGGCCCGCTTCCCGCGGCCTGCTTTCGGCACCTACTATGCGCGCGTGCAAGCGATCCATCCGGATGGCAGCGCCAGCCCCTATTCGCTGGCGCAGCCTTTTGTCGTCACCGACCAGTGGGTGATCCACGACGGCAATCCGGTCGGCGTCAAAGGCAATCCGGCCGGCACAATGCGCTGATTCATATGGGCCGCCATGAGCACAATGCCGTTGCAAAACGGCATTGTGCTCATGGCGGAATGCATGTTTCCCAGTAGGACAGGCGGTTAAATACGTCTACAATCCTGTCCCATGACATCCAACTGGCTCTCCCCCCTGATACGACGCCTTGCGGTACGCGAATGGCTGACCATCCTGGTCGCCATGGTGGTGCTGGCGGGGGTGCTCGGCTGGCACAATGGGCTCGGGCGGCTCGACCAGACGCTGTACGACCAATTCATTTCCCTCGACAGCCGGCCGGCACGCGACGATATCATCATCATTGCCATCGATGATTACAGCCTGGCTGAACTGGGCCGCTGGCCCTGGCCGCGCCAGCTGCACGCTCAGCTCATCGACCGGGTCGCCCAAGCCAATCCGCGCGCTATCGGGCTGGATGTGATCATGACCGAGCCGGAACGCTCGCCTGCAAACGGCCAGGGACCGGGCGACCGGGCCATTGCTGCCGCACTGACCCAGAACCGGCGCACGGTCTTGCCAATCGTCATCGCCAATGCCGGCGCCGGTATGACAGCGGCCTTGCCGGCCGCCGAGCTTGGCCAAAGTGCCGGCGCACTGGGCCATATCAATCTTGAGCATGACGACGATGGCGTGGTACGCAGTGTCTTCCTTTATGAAGGACAAGGCGGCGTCTGGTGGCCGCATTTCTCGGTAGCGCTGATGCAACTGGGCAGCCCTGGCTTCACTGCCGCAGGCAATGGCGTGCCAGGCATGCCGCTGGATTCACCGATAGCAACTAAAGCGCAGGGATTGGCAAACTGGCAGCGCAGCCAGCGCATGCACATTCCGTTTGCCGGCAATACCGGGCATTTCCGCTCAATCCCTTACGTGTCGGTGTTGCGCGGCGAAGTGCCGGCACAATTTTTTACCGACAAGTTCGTGCTGATTGGCGCCACCGCGATCGGCATGACCGATTCCTACCCGACGCCGGTGTCGGCCGGATCCGGCGCGATGCCAGGCATTGAAATCAATGCCAACATTCTGGCAAGCTTGCTGGACCGGCAATCCATCCAGATGGCTGCGGCATGGCAAGCGGCGCTGTTCAGCGTGATTCCGGTATTGATCGCGCTGCTCGGTTATTTCCTGTTGCCGCCTCGCCTGTCCTTGCTGCTCAACGCCGGCATGCTGGTGCTGACGCTGGGCGCCAGTTATTTCGCGTTGCGCCAGGGAGTCTGGATCGCCCCGTCAGCGGCCTTGCTGACCCTGCTGATTTCCTATCCATTATGGAGCTGGCGCCGGCTCGAAGCAGCGATCAACTATCTGGGACAGGAATTCATGCGCCTGGATCAAGAGCCGCATGTGCTGCCCGAAATCACAGCCGACAACACCGCCATCGAAGATGTGCTGGAACGGCGCATGAATGCAATGAAAAATGCGGCGCGGCGGGTGCGCGACTTGCGCCAGTTTATTTCGGACAGCCTGGACAGCTTGCCCGATGCGACCTTGGTGACCACTGTTGAAGGCGATGTGCTGCTGGCCAACAAGCATGCCAATGAATACTTTACCTCGATTGGCCTGCACGACATCCACGGCGCCATGCTGCCATATCTATTTTCTTCGCTTGATTCGCCGGAACCGGTCAACCAGACCATCGCTACCCGCTTCGACTGGTGGCAATTACTCGACTTGCAATATGCGCGACTGTTGGCAGACGGCGTCAGCGTGCAAGACCGGCAAGGCCGCGATTTGCTGGTGAAAAGCGCGCCGTGCCACTCGGCCGCCAATGTGCTGACCGGCTGGATCGTCAGCCTGATCGACATTTCTCCAATCCGCGCCGCCGAACGCAGCCGGGATGAGACTTTGCGCTTCCTGTCGCATGACATGCGCGCGCCGCAAGCCTCGATCATGGCGCTGCTGGAATTGCAGCAAGACCCGGCATCGGCCTTGCCGCAGGAAGAGTTATTTGCGAGGATAGAAAAAGCGACTCGCAAGACGCTTGGGCTGGCTGACAATTTCGTGCAGCTGGCGCGCGCCGAATCGCACGAATACCGACTCGAAGAAGTCGATTTCCAAGACATGCTGTTCGATGCCACCGATGAAATGTGGTCGTTGGCAAAAAATAAGCAAATCGAACTGCTCACCGACATTGCCGAAGGCGAGTATCCGGTGCGCGCCGACCGGGCGCTGATGACCCGGGCGCTGGTCAACCTGATTTCCAACGCCATTAACTACAGTCCGCCCGGCACGCGCGTGACCTGTGAATTGCGTTTGCAAACGTCGCTCGGAGGCCCGCATGTTTTGTGCAGCATTGCCGACCAGGGTTATGGCATTGCGCCAGGCGACCAGATCAAGCTGTTTCGCCGCTTCCAGCGGCTGGAATTGCCAAATCAACCACGTCATGAAGGCATCGGTCTTGGCCTGGTGTTTGTCAAAACCGTCATCGAGCGTCATCTGGGCGAAATCAGTTTTGCCAGCAAGGTTGACGCCGGCACCACCTTTACTATCGAATTGCCCAGTGCGCTGGCGGCTTGAGCCGGACCATCTGTCCGTCGGCAACGTAATCGACGCGCTGCTTGCCAGGCTGCCGGCTTGTCGCTTTCACCAGACAGTCACCGATACCCTCATGCTGCGGTGCAAGCGGCTATAATGCTGCATTATCCGCATCTGCAATTTTTAGCCAGAAATGCAATTTCTTGCCGTTGGCCTCAACCACACCACTGCGCCTGTTTCATTGCGCGAAAAAGTGGCCTTTCCTGCTGACCAGATCGGCCAGGCAGTGGTATCGGCGCGCACTTTTTTTGGCCGCAACGGCATCGACGGCAACCGGGATGAAGCGGCCATCCTGTCGACCTGCAACCGCACCGAACTGTACGCCGCCAGCAGCGTAGCCGAAGGCGTCGAGTCCGCCATCGACGCCACTGCCCACTTCCTGGCGAATTATCACCAGCTGCCCTACGCCGAATTGCGTCCTTACCTGTACACGCTGCCGCAGGACAATGCGGTACGGCATGCGTTTCGCGTGGCGTCCGGACTCGATTCGATGGTGCTGGGCGAGCCGCAAATTCTCGGCCAAATGAAAGATGCGGTGCGCCAGGCTGATGCGGCCGGCGGCCTGGGCACTTATCTGCATCAAATGTTCCAGCGCACCTTCGCGGTCGCCAAGGAAGTGCGCAGCACCACCGCCATTGGCGCCCACAGCGTATCGATGGCGGCAGCAGCGGTACGCCTGTCGCAGCGGATTTTCGATTCGGTTTCCGAGCAACATGTGTTGTTCATCGGCGCCGGTGAAATGATCGAATTGTGCGCGACCCACTTCGCCGCCCAGCATCCGAAATCACTGACGATTGCCAACCGCACGCTCGAGCGCGGCGAACAATTGGCGCACCGCTTAAACGGCCAGGCGATTCGGCTGGCCGATCTGCCGGAGCAACTGGCCAAATTCGATATCGTGGTGTCGTCAACCGCATCGTCATTGCCGATCATCGGGCTGGGCATGGTCGAGCGCGCCATCAAGGCACGCCGCCACCGGCCGATCTTCATGGTGGATCTGGCGGTGCCGCGCGATATCGAAGCCGAAGTCGGACGCCTCGATGATGTCTTCCTGTATACCGTCGATGATCTGGCCACGGCGGTGCAAACCGGCATGGAAAACCGCCAGGCGGCGGTAGCGCAAGCCGAAGCCATCATTGAAACCCGGGTGCAGTCATTCATGCACTGGGTCGACAGCCGCGCCGTGGTGCCGTTGATCCAGGACTTGCATGAAACCAGCGAAGTCATGCGCATGGCGGAACTGGAGCGCGCCCGCAAGCTGCTGGCCCGTGGCGAAAATATCGACACCGTGCTGGAAGCGCTGTCCAAAGGCTTGACCGCCAAATTCCTGCATGGCCCGCAACAAGCCTTGCACGATGCGCAGGGCGACGAGCGCGCGCGCCTGGCAGCACTGCTGCCGCACCTGTTTCGCACCAAGCGCTAGCTGCGCTGCCACCTTTCCTGCCGGCCGACGGCGCCGCTTCCCGCGTCACATCGGGAGCCATGTGACCATCGGCCCGAGTCCGCCAAATCCGGCTATCGCGTCATCCAGAATCCAGAATCCAGAACGAGACCATCGCATGAAACCTTCGCTGCTTGCCAAACTTGACCAGTTGACCCACCGCCTGGCGGAAGTGGGCGACCTGCTGACTCAGCAAAATGTCACAGCGAACATGGACAATTACCGCAAGCTGACCCGCGAACATGCGGAACTGGACCCGCTGGTGGCGCTCTACAACGACTATACGCAAGCCGGCAACGATATCCAGACTGCGCAGGAATTGCTGGCCGACCCCGACATGAAGGAATTCGCGCAGGAAGAAATCAATGCCGCCCGAGCCCGCATGGCGCAGCTGGAAATCGACTTGCAAAAAATGCTACTGCCGAAAGACCCGAATGACGAGCGCAACATTTTCCTGGAAATCCGCGCCGGCACCGGCGGCGATGAAGCCGCGCTGTTCGCCGGCGACCTGCTGCGCATGTACACCCGGTTTGCCGAACGCAACCGCTGGCAAGTCGAACTGATTTCCGAGTCGGCATCCGAAATCGGCGGCTACAAGGAAGTCATCGTGCGCCTGGTCGGCTTCGGCGCCTACTCAAAATTGAAATTTGAATCCGGCGGCCACCGCGTACAGCGCGTGCCGACCACCGAAACCCAAGGCCGCATCCATACCTCGGCCTGCACGGTTGCGGTAATGCCGGAAGCCGATGAAGTCGAAGACGTCAACATCAATCCGGCCGACCTGCGCATCGACACCTACCGCGCCTCCGGTGCCGGCGGCCAGCACATCAACAAGACCGATTCGGCAGTACGCCTGACGCACCTGCCGACCGGCATCGTGGTCGAATGTCAGGATGACCGCAGCCAGCACAAGAACAAGGCGCAGGCGATGAAAGTGCTGGCCGCGCGCATCAAGGATGTGCAGTTGCGCGAACAGCAAGCCAAGGAAGCCGCCACCCGCAAATCGCTGATCGGTTCAGGCGACCGCAGCGAACGGATACGCACGTATAATTTCCCGCAGGGACGCATGACCGACCACCGGATCAATTTGACCTTGTACAAACTCGACTTCATCATGGATGGCGACCTGGAAGAATTGACCAACGCGCTGGCAGCCGAGCACCAGGCCGAATTGCTGGCGGCGCTGGGCGACGGCGGATAAGCGACAATGGCCGGGCGACTTGCCACCTTGTCAATCGAACCCATCATTTACCAATACAAATGCGAGACCACACCATCATGAAAACTGCCAAACCCGTATTGCTTGCCGTTGGATTTGCGTCGCTGGCGCTATTGGGAGCAGCGCTGTACCTGCAGTTTGGGCAAAATATGCTGCCCTGTCCGTGGTGCATCATCCAGCGCTACCTGTTTGCCGCAATTGCGCTGATTTGCCTGGTTGCCGCTTTCCTGCCGCAGCGCTTCACCCGCGCCGGCGCCGGACTCGGCCTGCTGGCTGCGTTCGGCGGCATCGGCGCGGCCGGCTGGTTATTGTGGGTCAAGGCCAATCCCAGCGTTTCTTGCGGCATCGATCCGCTGGAAACCTCGCTCAACAAGGTGTTTACCGCCGAACTGCTGCCGTTCCTGTTCAAGGCCGACGGCTTGTGCACCGCCGACTATGCGCCGATTATGGGCTTGTCGGTTGCGCAATGGTCGGCCGTCTGGTTCGTGATCTTTGCCATCGTATTGGGCTGGGCCGCTTTCAAACGCCAGCGTTAACACTATCCCTGTCATGGCGCAAGCAATCCCTGCCAGCTTCACGATTGCGGCCGGCAGCACGCTGGCCGGCTTGCTGCGCAGCGCACAGCTGCCGGCGCTGGAAACCCGCATCCTGGCCAGCCATGCGCTGCAATTGTCGCGCGTTCAATTGATTACTCAGTCCGAGCGCGCCTTCACCGCAGACGAAGCGCAACGCCTGTCCGCGCTGATCCGGCGCCGCCTTGACGGCGAACCGATTGCCTACCTGATTGGCCAGCGCGAATTCTATGGTTTGCCTTTCATGGTCACGCCGGATGTGCTGATTCCGCGACCGGAAACCGAATTGCTGGTGGATCTGGCACTGGAGCGCCTACCGTCTGGCGGGCGGGTAATCGACCTGGGCACCGGTTCCGGGGCGATCGCGGTGGCAATTGCCCGGCAGCGCCCCGATGCTCACGTGAGCGCACTCGATGCCAGCGCAGCAGCATTGATCATCGCCCGGCAAAACGCCGCGCAACATCAGGTCAATGTGCAATTCCTGCACAGCGACTGGTATGCCGCGCTGACCGCAGAACGGTTCGACATGATCGTATCCAACCCACCTTACATACAAGACCAGGATCCGCACCTGGCGCAAGGCGACCTACGCTTTGAGCCGGTGGATGCGCTGACCGACCACGCCGATGGCTTGTCGGCACTGCGCGCCATTATCCGGAGCGCCGGCAGGCACTTAACAGCCCAGGGATGGCTGCTAATGGAACACGGCTACGACCAAGCTGAAGCAGTGCGCGCATTCCTGGCTGAACATGGATTTGGCCAGGCACAAAGCTGGCGCGATCTGGCCGGCATTGAACGGGTCTCAGGTGGGCGCAACGCCGGTTGAGAACATGCCTGTGCCATGCTGGCACGAAAGTACACCGGAAAATTTTTTATTGCAGATCTGCAACAGGTTCTTATTTCAACCGGGAAAGCGCGTCTATAATGAACTGCATCGCGCACCGGGAATGCAAAGTTTCCGCAGAGGCGCCGCCATCGAACCCGCAATGCTCCACCACCTGCAGAATAACCATGCAAAACACCGTGCTGTCCAATATCAATGTCTGCCACACGCCGGGCAGTTTTTCGATCGTGTTAAGGGTCTATAACCAGGATATTGATGCAGGACGCATGGTCTATGTCGGCAACTACATGAATTTCATGGAGCGTGCGCGCACTGAATGGTTCCATTACCTGGGATTGAACCAGCGCCATGTCGAACGGCACTATCGTGCATTTTTTGTGGCGCGCGACTTGCATCTGGATTGTTTCAGCCCGGCTTATCTGGACGATGTGCTAAAGGTGTCGATTCGCGTCAAATCGATCGGGCGCACCAAAATGGTCTGGGCGCACACGATCGAACGGGATGGCATCATTGCCAGCGCGGACCTGACCGCTGTCTGGGTCGATTTGAAAAGCCTGAAGCCGGCGGCAATGCCTGTGGAAGTACGCGAAAAATTCCTGGCCGAATTCGAGCAAAGGGCAATCCAGTCGGAACCGGCCCACGCAGCCCCGACGGCATAGCACCAAAGATCGGCGCGATTACTACAATTGAGCCGCATGTAGACGATTCCTGATTGAATTCATACAGACTCAACGCCAAAACTCAGTGGTGGCCCGTCAGGGGCGTCCGCTGCAGTGAATTGTTGGGCGTATGTGACACCATACCGCTAGTCTGCTGCCTGGGGTGCGCTGAGGCTCTTGCTATAGTAGCCCGATTGATCGAAGCAGCAAACACGCTTCTTGCCTGAAGCAAGCATGTCACAGGCATTATCCACCCGGCTTTTTCGAGTCTTGGCCAGCTTTGCGGACTCAATCCAGTGGATCCAGTCGAGGCGTGCGATGGTCGTAGTGTCCTCCCAGACCGCCTTCGCTGCCGGAGACGTAGCGAGGACTTCCTGTAAATCATCTGGTAGCTTCGGTTCCGGTTCTAGATCAGCCGGAGAAATTTGAACTGTAACCATGTCGCCAATATTCGCACTAGCAGCCTCACGCAGCTCCTTGCTCACCTTTAGCCAGTGACTAAGTTGACCATCCGGATCGAGCGTGGCTTGAAAAGGGTAGCCATTGATGGAGCCTTTGACTGACGTTCTACCACGCCTTGGCAGCTTGTCACTTGCGGTTTTTGGCAGAACAAGAAAGGCCCATGAGTCGTCCTTACCGGGCTTCGCCGGATGAAGTAGTTTTGTCTTGAATGTAGACGCATCTGTTTTTGCCATGTCAAAATACCTTTGACGCCCAACGTAGAGGCGACGGGATCGCCGACACCGGTAGCTCAAATTGAAGTGAAGTCCTTATTGGCGCTTCCCTGTTGACCGTCATATTAAAGAGCGAATTCATATAAGTACACGACTTTTGAAAGGTAACGATAGGAGGACATGGCGAACTCGTGCTCATCGTACTTCACGCGTACCGGTTGGCCGCACTTTCTGCAGCAAAAATCACAGTAATTAGTCTCGTATGGAACGGCTGGCCCGCTCGCTTGATCCAGTGCTTTACGAATAGCGAAAGTGACCTGAGGAGGTTCCTTAACTTTAAGACTGAAATGCGTGACGTCATCACAATGCGCGCACCAATAAGTGGGAATATTCGCAAACACCGGATCATTGCTCCAGCGATCAAATGTCAAACCAATCAATACATCCTTGGGCTTTCGAATGGAAACAGGCTGCATAGCTCTTTAACGCGTTTTTTCACGCTTCCCTTCCCGGTTAATGAGCGCTTGCGGCAATTTCTATCCGGCCAGCGGCGCAAAAATCAACTGTAAATCCTCCGCCGTGATAGTCAAGCTATGCGCCGCGCCGTCGCCCAGCATGGACTGCGCCAGTTCAGCCTTTTTCTGTTGCAGCGCCTGGATCTTTTCTTCCAGCGTGCCGCGGGCGATCAGCTTGTAGACGAATACCGGCTTGTCTTGTCCGATACGCCAGGCGCGGTCGGTGGCCTGGTTTTCGGCGGCCGGGTTCCACCACGGATCGTAGTGGATCACGACGTCGGCAGCAGTCAGGTTCAGGCCGACGCCGCCGGCTTTCAGGCTGATCAGAAACAGCGGCACCTGGCCCTGCTGGAAGGCGCGCACGGCGCCGGCGCGATCTGCTGTGTCCCCGGTCAGTAAAGCATAGCTGATGCCGCGCGCAGTGAGTTCGGCTTCGATCAAGGCCAGCATGCTGGTGAATTGTGAAAAAACCAGAATCCGCCGCCCTTCTTCCAGCAGCGCATCGAGCATTTCCAGCAATTCATTCAGCTTGGCCGACGGCGCCGCGATTTTTTTGGCGGCTACTGACTTGACCAGGCGCGGATCGCAGCATACCTGGCGCAGTTTCAGGAGCGCTTCCAGAATCACGATCTGGCTGCGCGCCACGCCTTTCTTGGCGATCTCGTCGCGCACCTTTTTATCCATCGCCAGCCGCACCGTCTCGTACAGGTCACGCTGGGCGCCGGCCAGCTCCACCATGCGCACCATCTCGGTCTTGGGCGGCAGCTCGCTGGCGACCTTATCCTTGGTGCGGCGCAACAGGAAGGGCTTGATGCGCCGCACCAGCAGTGCGCGCCGGGTGTCGTCGCCGCGCTTTTCGATCGGGCCGCGAAATTCGGCATTGAACAGCTTTTCATCGCCCAGCAAACCCGGCAGCAGGAAATGGAATTGCGACCATAGTTCGCCCAAGTGGTTTTCCAGCGGCGTGCCGGTCAGGCACAGCCGGTGGCGCGCGCGCAGCAAGCCGGCGGTCTGGGCTGCCTTGGAACGCGCATTCTTGATGTAGTGCGCTTCATCCAGAATCACCAGATGCCAGGCATGCCGGCGCAGCTTGTCTTCATCGCGCGGCAGCAGCGCATAGGTGGTCAGCACCAAATCGTATTGGTCGATGTTGTCAAACTGCGCCAGCCGCTCACGGCCCTGCAGCGTCAGCACCCGCAAGTCCGGCGCAAAGCGCGCAGCCTCGTCTTGCCAATTGCCCATCAGGCTGGTGGGCGCCACCACCAATGCCGGCGCGCTCAGGCGGCCGGCTTCTTTTTCCAGCAGGATGTGGGCCAGGGTCTGGATGGTTTTGCCCAGGCCCATGTCGTCGGCCAAGATGCCGGCCAAGTCGTATTCGCGCAGGAACTGCATCCATGCCAGTCCATCGTGTTGATAGTCGCGCAGCACCGCCTGCAGTCCATGCGGCGCTGCAACCTGGCGCACGCCGCCGAATGTGTTGAGCTTTTCACCCAGGGCGCGCAGCCTGTCGCCACCCAGCCAGCGCAGCTCGATGCCGCCGGCCAGTTCCGCCAGACGCGCCGCGTCCAGCGTCGACAGGCGCATGCTGGATGCGGCACGGTCGGTGAAATAGAGCTCGCCCAAGGTCGCCAAAATCGGCTTGATGCGGCCCCACGGCAAGGCCACCCGCGTGCCATTGGGTAAATCCGCCAGTAATTGATCGGCATCCGCATGCTGCGCCAATGCTGCTGCATTGAAGTCGGCCGGTGCTTTGCGGATCCATTCGACCAGCACCGGCAGCAGCGAGATGCGTTCCTGATTGACGACGATGCCCAGCTCAAGATCGAACCAGGGGTTGCCGGCGTTTTCTTCCACTGCGGCGTACCAGTCTTCAATCTCGGCGAGGTCGTAACGGTAGCTGTCCTGCTTGTCGATGCGCCAGCCATCCTGCGCCAGCAGCGGCAGCGTGTCGCGCACGAAATCCAGCCAGGCCGCCGGCGACGGCAGTGTCAGCGCGCCCGGCATGCCGCCTGGCGGCAACGCGAATCCGGTCTGCTGCAGACGTTGCAGCGCAGCGCGTTCGGCGCCGGCATCGCGCACGATTTTTTCAATGCCACGCGGTCCGGCGCGCAGCAGAGATTGCGCCGGTTCGCCGGCGTCGATCAAGACCTCCTGACCATCATAGGAAAATACCAGCAGCGCATAATCCTGCCTGGCTGCATTGGCGCCATGCGCCACGCTGCCCAGGCGCAGGATGACCTGAACCGGTATGCGCTCACGCTCGATGACGTCCACTTCAGCGGGCATTGGCAGCAAGCGGTTCAGGCCGCGCAACACCAGTTGCTGCGCCATGGCGACAGCATCCTTTCTGGCCAGTGACGGCGTCTGCGCCACCAGTGCCAGCATGACTTGCGCCGGCAGCGCGGCGCCACCCTGCGGCAATCTCAGTTCCCCGCATGACAGGTTTTCGATATACCAGGGCGGATCGGTCGGCAATACATAGTCGATCGCCATGTGCTTGACCGTACCATGCTGCGCTGCCAGTTTGGCTGGCTCAGCTTGCCTGCCGCCAGCATCGTCCGCAGGTCGGAATTGCCACCTCAGCCGCAACTGGCGGTCCTGTTCATGCCAGGCCAGCTCGGCACTGCGCGCCGGCGTTTCCTGCAGCGGATGCAGTATGCCTTTGCTCGCATCCTTCATGGAATTCGCCCACAGTAATTTCTTTTCCTGCAACAGCATGCGCAGCAGTTGCGCACCCATTTTTCCAGTAGGTTCGTTATATGGATCGTAGTAAACACTGTTACCGTGCATCGCAACGTAAAACTGGATCAACTCTTCATCTGCCGGCACAAGGTAGGCGGGAGGATTCAACATCAGCCGGCTGGAGTCACTTACCGGGTCGGCGGCGGCGATGTCACCGCTGACGCGCAAACGCGCCTTGCAGAGCGACATGGTGGTGCGTTTGCCGTCATGCGTCGGCGTCAGCACAAACATCAGCCGAAACACCGGACCTTTTTTGGCGGGTAGGTCGCTGGCCGGCATGCTGGCCTGCTGCTGCATAGCGGCCAGCGCGGTTTCCATGCGATGCAGCCAGGCCGCGGCAGCGGCAGGCACGGTAGGCAATGCCTGACTGGTGCCCGCCGCATCCTGTGCCGAGGCACCGTGTGCCTGTTCCTGCTCCAGCCAGGCGAGGGTAATCAATACCGCTGCAACATGCTTGCAGTTGTACCCGACCGGACAGGAGCAATCGCCTTCGACCACCAGGCGTTTGCCCTGCTTTTCTACGGTAATTTCCTGAGCGTAAATATGACGCCCGCTGCCCTTGACTGCGCTGGACACCAGGCGTTTGCCCTGCTTTTCTACGGTAATTTCCTGAGCGTAAATATGACGCCCGCTACCCTTGACTGCGCTGGACACCATGCCTTCGCCCATGCTGATTTCCAGCACCCGCTCTTGCCGCGCATAGTCCAGCCCGCGATCGTAATCGGCGGCGTTGAAGGCTTTGCGCAGATCGTCTAAGGAAAAATGCATGAATCTGTTTCCATGATGCTCACAAACACTGAAAAATGTTGGATAAATTCCTATTATCCATCATGTCAAGACTGGCGGAATCACGCCGATTGCGTATCATGACCGGCTTGTTTTGCTTACTTTGACTCCTCATGCTGCCTTCGATCGAACAACGCCTCGCCCTTGAACTTGTTGCCAAACCGGCACAGGTTGCCGCCGCCATCGCCCTGCTGGATGAAGGCGCGACCGTGCCCTTCATTGCCCGTTACCGTAAGGAAGCCACCGGCGGCCTGGATGACATCCAGTTGCGCCTGCTGGAAGAACGACTGCGCTACCTGCGCGAACTGGAAAGCCGGCGCAGCGCGATCATCGCCTCGATCGAGGAACAGGGCAAGATGACGCCGGCATTGCTCGAAGCCATAAGCCATGCCGAAGACAAGACGCGCCTGGAAGACCTGTACCTGCCGTACAAGCCCAAGCGCCGCACCAAGGCGCAGATTGCCGCCGAAGCCGGCCTGACTGCGCTGGCCGATGCGCTGCTGGGCGACCCGACGCTGAATCCGGAAGCCGAAGCCGCCAACTATCTGAAGCCGGCCTTCAGCACCGACAATGGCGACAACCCGGGCGTAGCCGACACCAAGGCGGCGCTGGATGGCGCACGGCAAATCCTGATGGAGCGTTTTTCCGAAGATGCGACGCTGTTGCAGTCGCTGCGCGACTACCTGACCGAGCATGCGGTGGTCGAATCGAAAGTGGTCGACGGCAAGCAGGATGCCGGTGAGAAATTCGCCGATTACTTCGATTATTCGGAAACCATCGGCACCATACCGTCGCACCGTGCGCTGGCGCTGTTTCGCGGCCGCCGCGAAGAAATGCTCAATGTGGTATTGCGGCTCGATACCGAAGAAGAAAAACCGAAATGGGATGCGCCGCACAATCCGTGCGAAGCACGCATCGCGCAACGCTTTGAGGTGAAAAGCCTGGGCCGCGCCGCCGACAAGTGGCTGCTCGATACGGTGCGCTGGACCTGGCGCGTCAAAGTCTTCATGCACCTGGAAACCGAGCTGATGACCACACTGCGTGAAAAAGCCGAAGCCGAAGCGATCAACGTGTTTGCGCGCAACCTGAAAGCATTGCTGCTGGCCGCCCCGGCCGGACCGCGCGCCACCATGGGACTGGATCCGGGCTTGCGCACCGGCGTCAAGGTCGCCGTGGTCGACGCCACCGGCAAGGTAGTCGATATCGCCACCATCTATCCGCACCAGCCGCGCAACGACTGGAATGGTTCATTGCATACCTTGTCGCAATTGGCGGAAAAGCACAAGGTGGCGCTGATCTCGATCGGCAATGGCACCGCCTCGCGCGAAACCGACAAGCTGGCCCAGGACTTGATCAAGCTGCGCCCGGAATTGCATCTGACCAAGATCGTCGTTTCCGAAGCCGGCGCCTCGGTATATTCGGCATCCGAATTCGCGTCCAAGGAATTGCCGGACCTGGATGTGTCGATCCGCGGCGCGGTATCGATTGCGCGCCGCCTGCAAGACCCGCTGGCCGAACTGGTCAAGATCGATCCGAAATCGATCGGCGTCGGCCAGTACCAGCACGACGTCGGCCAGACCCAGCTGGCGCGCTCGCTCGATGCGGTGGTCGAGGATTGCGTCAATGCCGTCGGCGTGGATGTAAACACCGCCTCAGCACCCTTGCTGGCGCGGGTATCGGGCTTGAATAGCAGCGTGGCGCAAAGCATTGTCACCTACCGCGACATGAAGGGCATGTTCGGTTCGCGCGCCGACTTGCGTGCGGTGCCGCGCCTGGGCGACAAGACATTCGAGCAAGCTGCCGGCTTTTTGCGCGTCATGGGCGGCGCCAACCCACTGGACGCGTCTGCGGTGCATCCGGAATCCTACCCGCTGGTGGAAAAAATCCTGGCCGATATCAAGAAAGACGTCAAAAGCCTGATCGGCGACGCTAGCCTCCTTAAAGCCATCCAGCCGGCCAAGTATGCCGACGACAAGTTCGGCGTGCCGACGATTACCGATATCCTGAAGGAACTGGAAAAACCGGGACGCGATCCCCGCCCGGAATTCACCACGGCCACCTTCAAGGATGGCGTGGAAGAAATCCGCGATTTGCGGCCCGACATGATCCTCGAAGGCGTAGTCACCAATGTGGCTGCGTTCGGCGCCTTCGTCGACATCGGGGTGCACCAGGATGGACTGGTGCATATCTCGGCGCTGTCACATACTTTCGTCAAGGATCCGCATACGGTGGTGAAAGCCGGCCAGGTGGTGAAGGTCAAGGTGCTGGAAATCGATGAAAAGCGGAAACGCATTGCGCTGACCATGCGTTTGTCGGATACGCCGCCGGAAGCCGGCGCCAAGCCGGCGCAACGGGCCGACCGCAATGATGCCAAACGCTTGTCACAACACCAACAATCAACCCGCGAGCCAGTCGGCAACAATGCGATGGCGGCGGCATTTGCCAAACTTAAATCCTGAGCTGCGCTGCAGCCCAGATACTTTTATAATGAACAAATCTATTTTAGTGAGGCAGCCATGAGCGACGTACAAACCTGGATCAAAGAAACCGTAACCCAGCACCCGGTGGTGTTATTCATGAAGGGCACCGCCCAGTTTCCGCAATGCGGCTTTTCCAGCCGCGCCGTGCAATTGCTGAAAACTTCCGGCGCCGAAGATATCGTCACCATCAATGTGCTGGAAAACCCGGAAGTGCGCCAGGGCATCAAGGAATATTCGAACTGGCCGACGGTCCCACAACTGTATGTGAAGGGCGAATTCATTGGCGGTTCCGACATCATGAGCGAGATGTTCGAGTCCGGCGAATTGCAGGCATTGCTGAAAGCCTGAGGTGGTTTCGTCAGCCGGTGCCGGCAAGCCGCCGGCTACGCCTAAACGGCTGATTGTCGCCATCACCGGCGCCACCGGCGCCGTGTACGGCGTGCGCCTGCTGCAGGTGCTGCGCGATATTGCCGCGCTGGAAACCCATTTGCTGATATCAGACGCCGGCGTGCTGAACCTGCACCAGGAACTCGACATGAACCGCAAGCAGGTCGAAGCGCTCGCGCATGTCACGCATAACGTGCGCGATGTCGGCGCCTCGATCGCCAGCGGTTCGTTCGAATCGAGCGGCATGGTGGTGGCACCCTGCTCGATGAAAACCCTGGCGGCAATTGCGCATGGCCTGTCCGACAACCTGATCACGCGCGCCGCCGATGTGGTGCTCAAGGAACGCCGCCGGCTGCTGCTGATGGTGCGCGAAACGCCGTTCAATCTGGCGCACCTGCGCAACATGACCGCGGTCACCGAAATGGGCGGCATCATCTTTCCGCCGCTTCCCGGCTTTTACCAGCGTCCAAAATCGATCGAGGAAATGGTCGACCATACGCTCGGGCGGGTGCTCGATTTGCTTGAAATCGAACATGCGCTGGCGCCGCGCTGGCAAGGCATGAAAGCCACCGGCATGTAGTCGCGGTTTGTCGCCGCACCTGGACTGCAGCGCCGGAATCCTGCGCCCGGCCCGCGACGTCAATGCCAGTTACCCCGGCATGGCCGGCTGCAGCAACATCCACTCATCAGAAAAAATACTATGGCAGACAAGAAAAAATACCGCGGATGGCTATCAAAAATCGAAACCCGCGAAGAGGCGACAGGCATGGTACGGGAATGCGGGCTGGCGTTGCTATTTTGGGCCGTGGTGCAAACCGGGTTCGCATTCATGTACGGCTATTCGCTGTTCATCCATGCCGCGATACTGGCGGCAGGCAGCCTGTGCCTGCTGCGCTGGCGCAGTCGCACCGCAGCCATGGTGTTGTTGCTGTATGCATTGACGGGCGCCGGGATCACGCTGGCAATCCGTTCCGGCATACCACTCGAAGGCGGCAAAAACGTGATGCTGTCCTTGTTCATCTTGTGGACTGCCATCAAGGCGGTCGAAGCGACTTTCCGGCTGCAGGGCCGTTTTGCGCTGGCAGGCGCTGCTGCACCCGCCAGCGAATGAAAGGCCGCAGCCAGGCTTCATGGCCGCGGCGACGGTTTTGCCTCGGATACTGTTGCTATACGCGATCAGCCGCATACAATTTGTCATCAGCTGCCAGCAAGGTCTGATTATCCGTATGCGGCAGCGTTTATAGAATGCATCGCTGTATTACCAGGCGCCGGCGTGGCGACGGATAATAACGGCCACCTCATTTTGAGCACCATTTTTGGAATTCCCCCATGGAAATTAAGGTCAATTTTCTCGATAAGCTTCGTCTTGAAGCCAAGTTCGATGATTTCACGGTGATCGCCGACCAGCCTATCCGCTACAAGGGCGATGGCTCGGCACCCGGCCCCTTCGATTATTTTCTGGCCTCATCGGCCTTGTGTGCGGCTTACTTTGTGAAGTTGTACTGCAACACTCGCAACATTCCGACCGAGAATATCCGCCTGTCACAGAACAACATTGTCGATCCGGAAAACCGTTACCAGCAGATTTTCAAGATTCAGGTCGAGTTGCCGGCGGATATTTCACCCTACGACCGCCAGGGCATTTTGCGTTCCATCGAGCGCTGTACGGTCAAAAAAGTCGTGCAAGCCGGTCCCGAGTTTGTAATTGAAGAGGTAGATAACCTGGATGCCGATGCGCAGGCCTTGCTGACGTTGACGCCGGCTTCTGACGCCAGCACCACTATTACGGGCAAGGATCTGCCATTAGAGCAAACCATCGCCAATATGTCGGGCGTTTTGGCGAACTTGGGCATGAAGATTGAGATCGCTTCGTGGCGCAATATCGTTCCCAATGTGTGGTCGCTGCATATCCGCGATTCGCACTCGCCGATGTGTTTTACCAATGGCAAGGGAGCGACCAAAGAAAGCGCGTTGGCGTCGGCGTTGGGAGAGATGATCGAGCGTCTGAATAACAACCATTTCTACGCCGGGTCGTTTTGGGGCGAAGACATCGCCAACGCGGCGTTTGTCCATTACCCGAACGAGCGCTGGTTCAAGCCTGGCCGTAAAGATGCGCTGCCGGCTGGCATTCTCGATGCATACTGCCTGCCCATTTACAATCCGGATGGCGAGTTGCGTGGCTCGCACCTGGTCGACACCAACTCGGGCAATGGTAAGCGCGGCATCTGTTCGCTCCTCTTTGTGCGGCAGTCGGACGGCGAGGTAGTGTATTTTCCGTCCAACCTGGTTGAAAACCTCTACGTCAGCAATGGCATGAGTGCCGGCAATACGCTGGCCGAAGCGCAGGTGCAATGCCTGTCCGAAATTTTCGAACGGGCGGTCAAGCGCGAAATCCTGGAAGGCGAAATGGCACTGCCGGATGTGCCGCAGGAAGTGCTGGCGAAATACCCGGGTATTCTGGCCGGCATTGAAGGGCTGGAAGCACAAGGCTTTCCGGTGCTGGTGAAGGATGCATCGCTGGGCGGGACCTACCCGGTGATGTGCGTGACCTTGATGAACCCGCGAACGGGCGGTGTGTTTGCGTCGTTCGGCGCGCACCCAAGCTTCGAGGTGGCGCTGGAACGCAGTCTGACCGAATTGCTGCAGGGGCGCAGTTTTGAGGGCTTGAACGATTTACCTCGACCCACCTTTTCAAGTGAAGCCGTCACTGAGCCCTACAACTTTGTCGAACACTTCATCGATTCCAGCGGGATCGTGTCGTGGCGTTTTTTCAGCGCCAAGGCGGATGTCGATTTTGTCGAGTGGGATTTTTCCGGCCAGGGTGAAAATTCCAATGCCGAGGAAGCCGCGACCTTGTTCGGCATCCTCGAAAGCATGGGCAAAGAATCGTACATGGCGGTGTATGACCAGCTGGGTGCCACGGCTTGCCGGATTCTGGTGCCCGGTTATTCGGAAATCTATCCGATCGAAGATTTGGTCTGGGATAACACCAACAAGGCGCTGTTGTTCCGCGCCGATATCTTGAACTTGCATCGCCTGGACGATGAAAATCTGGAAGCACTGCTTGATCGACTGGAAAACAATGAGCTCGATGAACACTCCGACATCGCCACCTTGATCGGCATCGAATTTGACGAGAATACGGACTGGGGGCAGCTGACCGTTCTCGAGCTGAAGCTGCTGATTAGCCTCGCCTTGCAGCAATTTGAAGACGCGCACGAGCTGGTGGGTGCCTTCTTGCAATACAACGACAACACGGTCGAGCGTGGCTTGTTTTATCAAGCCTTGAACGTGGTGCTGGAGGTGCTGTTGGACGACGACCTGGAACTGGACGATTACGTGGTCAATTTCCGCAAGATGTTTGGCAATCCGCGCATGGACGCGGTGCTGGGCTCGGTGGACGGCAGCGTGCGCTTCTTTGGCTTGACGCCAACCAGCATGCAACTGGAGGGGCTCGACCGGCACCAGCGCCTGATCGACAGCTACAAGAAATTGCATAGGGCGCGGGGCAATGTAGTGGTTACAGCCAGTTAGTTATTCGGCGACAGACCACGATTATGCGCAATACTTAATCGTGGTCTGTCCTCGGAAATCCCTAATTGATTAAAAGAAAAAATGTCAATATTTGTCCAATAAAGATGGACAAACTCCATTATTGGACAAATTGACTTGCGCGAGTTGGTGGGCGCCTTCTTGCAGTACTGACTTGTTACAAAAACTTGGAAATACCCCCCTGTTCTTCAAATTGAAGTGCTGCCGTTGAAAATATAGTGATGATTGTCTTCGTTTACGTCATTGCCAACTTCAACTTGGGCGTATGAATCCCATGAAAAACAGGGACTATTATCAGGACCTCGGCGTCGAACGCACTGCATCAACTGCGGACATCAAGAAGGCGTACCGCAAGCTTGCCCGCCAATTGCATCCTGATGTTTCCGTCGATCCCCAAGCTGAGGAAAAATTCAAGGTCGTGGTGCAAGCCTATGCGACGCTGAAGAATTGCGAGAAACGTCAGAAATACGACAAGCGTTACAAGCCTCCCCTCGCAGAACATTTTTCGCCGCCGCCAAGCCGGCAGGGACAACATGACCCCCGTGCCAAAGACTTCGAAGATTTCGGCACTTCCGATCCGCCGGACCCTTTCAAGTCACGTGGCCGTGGCGAACAGCGCGCGCAAAAGCAGCCGCCGCCGGTGCCCGGTGAAAACTATGTCGTGTTCAAGGCTATCTCGCTGGAACAAATTTTCAATGGTGGTAAAACGGAGGTAACTGTAGAAGCGTCAGAATATGACGCGCGCGGCTTGTCCCGTCGGGTGTCGCATACTTACCAGGTAAGCATTCCCAAGGGAATAAGGGAGGGCCAGCGTCTGCGGCTTGCCGGCAAAGGCGGAGCAGGCAGAAACGGCGGTGGACCAGGCGACCTGTACATCGTCGTGACGATCAAGCCGCATTCCCACTATCGCATGCAAGGGCGAGACTTATACCTTGATGTGCCACTGCTACCAAGACTGGCCGCGCTGGGTGGCACCGTCGAAATACCTACATTGGCCGGCAACGTTGCACTGAATATCAGACCAGACACTTGCTCTGGAAAGCATCTTCGCCTTGCGAAGCGCGGATTACCGTCGCTGCATGGCGATGCGGGTGATCTGTACGCAGTCGTGCGAATAGTGGGGCAGAAGGATGTGCTCACTTTCGAGGAGGAACTGCAAGCGCAAATTGCCGCCATGTCAGCCTCGAAGTCGAATGCAAAGGGATCAGCATCGCTTTGAAGATTGAAGCGATGCTGATCCCTTTTGATTGGAATTTTCCCGGACTTATATCGGATGCTACAAAGCTAGTCCTAACCCTGATGTCCCTTTAAATTTAAAAGCGATGCTGACCCTTTTAAGTACATTTGTGTCAACTTTGCCTTCCAATACGGTATGCGAATCCCCGGCCCCAACTACCTTGAATGAATTGACTGGCTTTCCAGAAGCGATAACAAAAGCTATGATGCCCAATCATCCTAAAATTCGGAAAACCTGAAATGACTCCAGACCAGATTCTTGCATATGTGAACACGAGCGACCTGGGACTCGTTCCAGGCAAACGCTCCAACCCGGATGGTTGGGCGTTCTGGCTGACTCCGCCAACTAGTGGGGTTAATTCGAACCGAATCTTTCGCGCTGTAAGAAGTTCGCCTGACGCCACCACCAAGCTTAAGTTAGCGGTAACGTCGAGGCTGAGTGGGGAAACAGACCTGGATTTTACCGGCGATGAAGCAGCGCTTCGGGACCTGATCGAGAAGGAAATCGCCCTCTACCGCGCTCACTACGATAAGAACTGAACCTAATCTCACCGGAAATAAAGCGATTTTAAAAGAACGATTTTGTCCAATCGTTTTGGAATTAAAAGGGTCAGCATCGCTTTAAATTTAAAAGCGATGCTGACCCTTTTAAGTACTCAGCAGCAAAAAAAGAAGCCGGCGCATCCCGGGTAGCCGGTGCCGATGAAATCGGCTTGACTAACGTAAACAATGGTCTACACTGAAAATGAAAACAAACTCCTTTGGGAGGGTATATAGAAGTCACTGAGTTGATAACAGCCATTTGCAGCAACTGCTCGCACCGCTGGTGCGCTTAGTAAGAAGCGATTTCTTACCTGTAGTCTGAGTTTGGATCAATAAAAAACAGTGGCGCAATACCGCTGTTTTCAGCAACTGGCCCCGTCGGGCCAGTTTTCTTTTGTGGCCGACATCGCCACGTTGATTGGCAGGGAGTTTGACGACGATAGTAATTGGGACAGCTGACGGTTCTCGAATTGAAGCTGCTGATTCACCTCGCTTTCAAACAATTGGAAGGGGCGCATGAGCTGGTCGGTGCGTTCTTGCAGTACAACGACTATGCGGTCGAGCGCGGATTGTTTTATCAAGCCTTGAAGGTGGTGCTGGAGGGGCTCGACCGGCACCACCGCCTGATCGACAGCTACAAAAAATTACACATGGCGCGGGGCATTGTGGTGGCTACAGTTAATTAGTTATTCAAAGTGAGACCACGATTATTAGCGATGCTTAATCGTGGTCTATCCCCGGATGTATGCGAGATTCATAAATCTTTTCTTGCGACCCATTGCGTATGCTCACGTGAAAACGCATTTTCAGCATCCCCCACAAATGCTGAGAATTCAGACTCATTCTGAGGAGCCATGCATTGTTCTTTTATAAGTCCAATTTCATAAGCCGCTAACCCATATGCTGCAGCCAAATCAGAGAATCTTTTTGCCTGCATCCACCCCAACAAACTGGCCGCAACCGCTATGAATATGTCAGTAGGCCAGAATGGCAAAGAAACATACGCTATTCTTATTAACGAAAACACTACAGCAATTGCATTAACTATTACCAATATCCAGAAAAAATTATTAGAAGATTTTTGATTAAACCTTGCCTTACTCGCATACCAATCAAGCTGGTCTTTTACACGGCCGGCAGCGTACTCTGCTTTCCGTTCCTCTAGGGATTTTGCCCGAATTGCCGTCATCATTTCTGTTAGCTGCGGATCACCGACGAAATCAAGATGTGCTTTTACGACATCCTTATTCTGATCTACGACTGCCTGCACTTTATGTCGGAAATTTACGCGCGCACTTTCTTCGTCTCCTTGAAATGGTTCAGCACGACACACATACCGCCAAGTGATAGTTTTTATAGATTCCGCCACAGCTCTTCCGGCGTACCAATTTTTATCCGGACGCTTTGCGAATAAATAGACAGAACAAGAAAATGCGCCGAAGAAAACCACAGCTTGCAGAACAGCGCTTATCCAATGTGAGAAACTGAAGACAGATAAAGTTGCGCCGATAATGAGCAGAATTAAATGTGATTTCAAAGCAAGAAAGAATGCGCTCTGAGATTTCTGGGAAAGTTCATTTGCAGAACGATAAACGGCAGGAAAATATTGTTCTTCCATAGCACCCTTATTTAAATCCAAGCTGGTTGTAAATGAGATCTAGATAATGATAATCATCACTTGGATGCATCTTGTAATTATCTAAAGCATATGCAATGATTTTCGGAGAAAACGGAACGAACATAGCACCGATATTCCGAAGTATTGGGGGGCAGGTGTTGTCTACTACTTTTCGGGAACCATCAAGATTTACCCCTATGATCCGACATTCCTTTTCAATAGCCACTTCCATTTCCCAGCGCACGTATTTATGCTTTGAGCGAGTGTCATTTCCAATGAGTGCGATAAAAGTTCCGGCCATATTGATCCGCTCACGACATTTAGCTTTTATATATGCTTCACTTTCTGAATGAATTTCAGTTGCGAGTTGACAGTCCACGAAGTTGAAATCAATTCTTTCGTGTTCCTTCCAAGCTTGCATCAAGCGGTAATAATGCATGTCGGTGCTGCTGAATCCGACGAATGCTCTAGGAAGACCCATTTTTATTCCTGTTGTTAAATTGTATACTTGCCACAAGGATACCTCTTATTTATAGCGATTCACTATGCTTAGAGATATCCTTACAATTTTTCGCTTCAAAATTATTAACAGGAGACGGACTTGGAAGTTGCTGGTGGACTTTATCGTGAGTTATGCGACAGCCCTGCCTGGGATGCTCAGTACGGTTCCGGGGGTAGAGCGGCTGCGGCGATAAGCAGTTTATCTACTGGCATTACTCTTCATACATATGTTTTTGATGAGCATAGCGAAGGAATGTCTCATCTACAAGCACTTGGCATTAACATAAAGGGTTACCCTACAACAGAGGAAATTGTATTTGCTTATTTTCATCCATTATCCCGCCCACACATCGAACCGCCCGTCTCATTAATAAAACAATTGCCTCCACTAAAGGTATCGGGCGATACCGTATTACGTTTTGGTTTCTTGGAAGGCGATGCAATTATTAATGCTAATAGGGCAATTTATGACCCTCAAACTTCTCGGCTTCCACAACCTTTTTCAGCCAATGGGTCTCAAGCAAAAGAACTGGCACTTGTACTGAACGAGTCGGAACTTTCTTCGGCGGCCGATACATTAGATATAGATGCCGGCGCAGTAAAGCTAATGCGGGAACAGGATGCATCTGTGGTGATCGTGAAGGCTGGTACTAGAGGAGCAACTGTGTATGAACGTAACGGAATTCGCCATCACGTCCCTGCTTATCGTTCCAAGAGCGTTTTCAAAATTGGAACAGGGGACGTATTTAGTTCCATTTTTGCGTTCCATTGGGGAGAGTCCGGTCGCTCCGCTGGGGACGCGGCAGATCTCGCATCAAGAGCAGTCGCATCGTATTGCTCGACTCGACAATTACCTGTATCGACTTGGTCTGCCGAGAAATTACTCCCTATCAACACCTCTATCCCAAAGCTAATTTTGCTTGAAGGTTCCATTAGTACTATCGGGCGGCGTTACACCTTAGAGGAAGCGCGTTTTAGATTGGAAGAACTAGGTGCGTCTGTTATTTGTCCCGCTCTTGGCACAGGTAAGAAATCTTTTTCGCAAAGCGACATTGGCGCAGTCTTGCTGATAATGGATGGCGTCTTGCCAGAGAAAATCAATAGCACCTTAAAAAGCTATGCACTTCCATTAACCGTGCTTGCAGAAGATAGTCTTAATAACATTTTTACTGGGGCTGAAAGCTCTTCGTTTACAATAACAGACGACTTTTCTTCTGCGCTTTATTTCGCCGTCTGGTCCGCAATGTCTAATTAGTACAAAAACACACTTATCGAAGTATAAGAGACATCTTCGTAGTACAAAGCAGCGGGGGGCTGTGTAATCAAATGGCAGACATTTTTATTGCGTATGCAAGTAAAGATCGCGACCTGGTCAGCAGATTAGTCGAACTGCTCTCTCCGCAATGGAGTGTGTGGTGGGATGACAAAATCGTTGGTGACTTTTCAAAAGTTATAGAGAAGGAAATGGGAACGGCAAAATGCCTTCTTCCTATTTGGTCCACATCCTCCCGCGAAAGTGCAAATGTTCGTGATGAACTTGTTCTTGCCGCCGAGAACAATCTCCCGATAATTCCTGCAAAGATTGAAAAATGCAAAGCTCCATATGGTTATGGACCAATTAGCACTATCGATTTAAGTAATTGGGATAGAAGCCCGGAACATGTTGATTTTGTGTCGCTAAAACGTAAATTAGCAACGGTCATTCCCCCACGTGAAAAAGCTCAACGCCTAAGTACATTGGGCTCTTCCAACGCTCGCTTACCGTCTTTATTCTTGTCGGTCTCTTCGCACGAAACACAACTTGTCCCATTAGAAGCAGTGAAAGCATTGCGCCTTTTTAATGTTCCCAGTATCTTGATTTCAGCTTATGACCTGATCCAGGGTCGGCGTGATAAAGGGATAATCAAGGAACTTCGCCGTTATCGAAGCCAAGGCGGGATCGTATTGATAGATTCAGGGAACTACGAAGCCTCTCGTTTAGACGACAAAACATGGTGCGTCGAAAATTTTGAGGAAGCACTCAAAAGCACACCTCATGACCTAGCATTTTGCTTTGACGTGATGAAGCCTTCTTCGAATCGAGAGGAGGCATTAAAGCAAATCGTTAATGCATTCAAAAGAGATCAAAATTTTACTAACAAGCCTGTTTTTCCAATTGTTCACGCTCAGCGGCTAAATCCAACAAACAAAGTCACACCTGAGATGGATAAAATGGGTGGACGCCAGCTTTCAGCTCTACCCATTCTTATACGTGAAGTAGCTGAAGCTATCAATGTGTCGATGATTGCGGTCCCCGAACGGGAGTTAGGGCCAGGTTTAATTAAACGAGCACACACTGTCAAACTCATACGAAATGAATTAGATAAACTGCCGTTTTATCAGCCCTTACATATTTTAGGCACAGGCAATCCTTGGAGCATCGCAGTTCTGGCGGCAGCAGGTGCTGATAGCTTTGACGGCTTAGAATGGTGCCGCATGGCCGTTGATCGAGAACATAATCGCCTGAACCATGCTCAGCATTTCGATTTTTTTAAGTTTCAGGCAAGCCTGGCAGAATCTGAAATAACTCGAACCGCTCTCAACGATCCGGGAGTAGACTTTGCAGGCAGAGTTGCACTGCACAACCTTGACTATTATGACGAACTTGCTATGTTGTTGAATGATGCAGCTCGGAAAAATAATTTTGAAGCATTCGTAACTGGATTGCTTGGTCAATCAAACACAAAGCAATTAAACAAGGAACTTCCGGAGTTATTCAAATGAATTATAGGGAAGGCCATCGCCTTGAACATGCCGTTGCGGCAATTTGCCCTGACATTAAGAAAAGGGTGGCTTTAAATCGTCCTGCACTTACTGAAAGACAGTTGTGGTGGGAGTTGTGTTGCTGTGTATTAAGCAGCCAAGTTCCATACGACCTCGCAGTCGCGGCAGCCGATGCAGTAGACGCATCAGGAATTATGCTCAACTCTCGCCAATCGCCAGCCCTTGCTACAAATCTTTCTTTGATTTTAAGTAACAGCGTAACAATGGATGGAAAGCATCGCACTTATCGATTTCCTGTTGCACGCGCTAATCAGTTAGCAGAAACACGTACAGCAGTTACCCAGCAAGCCGGCAACCTAAAGGCTTTGCTTGCAAACTTCAGCGATGCTGCCGAAGCGCGCATCTGGTTTGTAAGTAATGCGCCTGGCCTCGGTCCCAAGCAAGCAAGTATGTTTCTTCGCAATGCAGGACAAAGTTATGACTTGGCAATTCTGGATCGTCATGTTCTAAATTACATGGCAACCCTTGGACTGTCAGAAAAATCCAAGCATTTCATCACAGGGCTTCCACAATATCGGCAATATGAAGAGAAGTTGAGATCTCACGCCGAACGATTGGGCTTTGCAGTCGGCCTTCTCGATTGGGCTATATGGATCGTAATGCGTGTTGAAGATAATCCAAATATGGAGCTCGAATTCGTATGAGTATTGTGACACTCGTATCTGGTGGACTTGATTCAACTCTTGTCGCAAGGCTGGCACAAGAAGAAGGAATCATGCTGTTCCCGCTATTCATAAACTATGGACAACGCTCTTATGAGCGAGAACTTACAGCCTGCCAAACTGCAATGGTAAAACTTGGGCTTCCGCCGCCCAAGGTCGCAAACTTGGGCGGTTATGGTGAGCTTATTCGCTCTGGACTCACTGACCCAACTTTGCGTGTACTGGAAGATGCTTTCACACCTGGTCGCAACATGCTGTTCCTTTTAACGGCAGCAGCGTATGCATATCAAGTAGGTGCAAATGCAATATCCATAGGCCTACTTCACGAAGATACAAGCCTATTTCCGGATCAAACAGCCGCTTTCTTAGAGGAAGCTCAGCAGATGATCCAACGATGCATGGGCCGAGATATCCAGGTTCTTGCACCGCTATCCTCCTTTCATAAGTGCGACGTAGTAGCACTCGCAAAGAAAAAGGGCATAAGCGGCACTTATTCCTGTCATATGGGAGGTGAAGTCGCTTGCGGGGAATGTATTGCGTGTAACGAATTTAAATTTGGAGATAATACTTATGGGCGGTAGCAGCGGTGGCGGCTGGAGCACATTAGGTGACATCAGCTCATTAGAAAAGAAAGCAAAAGAAGCTCTTCAAGGCGGGAAAAAAAACGTTTTCATAAGTTTCGCCACTGAAGACATGGATGAAGTTAATTTGCTCCGAGCGCATGCTAAGAACGACAGAAGCGACATTGATTTTAATGATCATTCTGTACGTGAGCCTTACGATAGTGAGCGAGCCGAATATATCAAACAAAAAATTACTGAGCGGATCACGCGCACATCAGTCTGTGTAATGTATCTCTCCAAAAATGCGGCTCAAAGCAAATGGGTAGAGTGGGAAGTAACACAGAGCTTAAAACTCGGAAAAAAAGTTGTCGCAGTCCATTCTGGTGATACATATAAAGGCCCGACACCAGATTGGGTTACGTCTAATAATATTAAAGTCGTCCCATGGAAAAATCTATCAAATGAGCTCAACTAAAATCGCATGGCGCATCGTCTTCGATTGATTTAGTTCGCTAGCACAGCTGCTTTATTCGCGGTGTATGTATCAAGTTCCCATTGCGCTGGTTTTTCGTTAAAGAATAATTGCTCCTGCTTTTCAGCCTCGCCTTTATCACCAAGTGCAAATAGGCAATTGGCTAGCGTAGCAAGAATCCAGCTGCGATCAGATCGCTCTACGAATGTTTCCGTTTGAACGAGTTCCTTCAAGTGCTCAACTAGGGTAAGTCTGGTTTTAACAGCGGTCATGCGGTCATATTGCGCCTCCATTGGATCTGGCTGAATTTTCGCTCTAAAATCACAGCAGATTGCCAAATTTTCCCCATTGTAATAGTCCCGCCTTAGTTCAAAACCTCGCCCGTAGTAGCGAATAGCTGCGTCCAACTGAACCTTGTCTGCCGTAAGCAACCATAGTCTCTTTCGCATAGCGCCCGTAATTCCGAGAGTCTCTGGATCATTTGATCGATCAGGATCTAAGGCGTTAATGATAAAAAGACCAGAAATTAGCGCTTCAAGTTCTGATGGGATCTTTGCTTTGTATGTTGCTAAAGCCAACTGTTGAATGATGAATGGTTCCCCAGGTTTCATTGCAGCTGCAAAAGAAAATGCCTTTGCGGCATCCTCGTGGCGACTTGCATTAGTAAAAGACTCTCCTGCTCGCATGTGCCCCGCTAACCGTTCCTGATCCTCTTCTGTTTCGTCTAAGAGTTCTGCATATTCTTCGTCTGTAAGTCTAGGTTGTTGCAATTTTGGGAGAAAGGTATAAACCGGACTATCTGGCTTTGCCGATAGCATTACTTCCCTGATCAATATTCTAAGTGCTCGTTTGGCACGTTCAGCCTCGCGAGCACCTATATCTTTTCCAAGATGTTCATACTGAAATGTACTCACATGATTCAAGTCGAAATAAAGTTTGCCTTCTGCTTCCTTCATGATGATAGTCGCATTTGGACGTAATGCATGACGCACACCCAGTTCGTATACAGCATTAACGTTTCCCGTCGATATATCTGCAATGACAAGCTCAGCTCTAAGTAACATTTCGTACATCGCAACATCTATGACCCCTGACTGCATTATTTCATCCGACCTGATACAGCGAAGTCCTTGTTCTGTAGCCGCAGGTTGAATGATTGCATCATAGGTTGCGTCAAGATCAAGAGTGCGACCCGATTCATAATCAGTTTTTTTCCCAAACCCCATTACTACAAAACAAACCTTGCGCGTATCTGCTGTCATATGCTTTCTTCCTATTTATTTCCAGTGAACTCAGTTTCGCCGAATCAGTCTCATTGTTTACTTATGAATCGCCTATTTGTAAGCAACTTATTTTATTTGTCTTTAAATTTGTCAAAGCGAACGCTTTAGTTGCCATAGCTGTGACTCGGTTTAAGATGCGGGATCATACTGGGGATTGGCGCCAACCAGTACTGTTTTCGTCCTCGCCCGTCATAGCCGCAATATTGCGGCATAAGTTCCTAAAATTTTCGCCAAAAATTAAATGGGCCCTAGCTCGAATATTATTCAAGACTTACATCCCCTCCAAGACACCCATAGCCTTCTTCATCTTCTCCCCCAGCACCGACGCATCCCCATGCGTCATCACCAATACCTGCGTCGCCCTGGTCATCGCCACGTAAATCAGCCGCGCCTCATCCTGTAAATCCTCTTCCTCTTTCGCCGGTGCGTCGATGCCGCGAATGCACACTAGTGGAAATTCCAGCCCCTTGTTACTGTGCATCGTGTTCAGCTTCACGCTGAGATGCACTGCGAGTAAAACTGCTTTTTATCCTGCTGCCATTGAAACGGCATGCCTTTGCGTGTCAGTGCATCGACGAGCTTGTAACCGATTCCTATGAGCCGATAGACGATCGCCATGTCGTTCCATGGCATGCCGGCTCTGCCTGCTTCCAGTAGTTTCTTGGCGAGGAATTCCACTTCATCCTTGATGGTCGGCAGTTTGAGCAACAGCGGTTTTGGCCCGTGCCGGCCGGTGCTCATCAGCTGCACCATTGCATTCCAAAAAAACAAACGCCTTACGTGAAATTCACGTAAGGCGTCGATTATATTGGTGCTGGCTGCAGGACTTGAACCCGCCACCCCCTGATTACAAGTCAGGTGCTCTACCAGATGAGCTAAGCCAGCGAAACTTGGAAGATGCGTATTGTACTAGATTATTTGATGCGGGTCAGCGTCGGACGTGCGCCTTTTTTCGGTGGATCGGCATTGTCATCCGGTCCGGCATCATCGACGCTGTCATTTTTATCACCAGATGATGACGATGGCACTGAAGTCAGGGTAGCCGGTTCCGTGGGGCGCGCACTGCCGGCCTGGTTTTCAGCCGGATTGCTTTCTGTCGATGTCGGTTTCGGCACATCAAACGCCATGCCCTGGCCGTTTTCACGGGCATAAATGGCAATCACGTTTTCGACTGGAATTGAAATATCCCGGGAAACTCCGCCGAACCGGGCATTGAAATGAACCACATCGTTATCCATTTTCAAGTTACTCGTGGCATCAAAACTGACATTCAATACGATTTCGCCATTCTTGACGAATTGCATCGGCACACGCGTACGCCCGTCCACCATGACTGCCAGATACGGGGTATAGCCATTGTCGGTACACCATTCATAAATGGCACGTAACAGGTAGGGTTTGGTAGACGTGTCGGACATTTTTCCTGGGTAATAATTTGATCACCGTATGCGAAGCAAATCGCATTGTAAGGCGCACCGGTCTGGCTTTGCATGTGCTGCCACAAACCGATCATACAAGCCTTACAAGCGCACTGCAAATGCCCATGGCATACGGCAATACTGTCCCGATTAGCGACGCATCACTTTTTCTGAAGGCGTCAATGCTTCGATATAGGCAGGCCGTGAAAAAATCCGTTCGGCATACTTCATCAATGGCGCTGCGGTTTTCGACAGATCGATGCCGTAGTGATCCAGACGCCACAGCAGCGGTGCAATCGCCACATCAAGCATCGAGAATTCATCACCCAGCATGTATTTGTTTTTCAAAAACAATGGCGCCAGCGTGGTCAGGCGGTCGCGGATTTCGGCGCGCGCCTTGTCATTGGTTTTGTCGGTCGCCTTGGCCTTGTCATTTTCCAGCGTATGCACATGGATGAACAATTCCTTTTCGAAATTGAACAGCATCAAGCGAGCACGTGCGCGCATCAGCGGGTCGGCCGGCATCAGTTGCGGATGCGGAAAGCGCTCATCGATGTATTCATTGATGATGTTCGATTCATACAGGATCAGGTCGCGTTCTACCAGAATCGGTACCTGACCGTACGGATTCATCACTGAAATGTCTTCCGGCTTGTTGAACAAGTCGACATCGCGCACTTCGAAATCCATGCCCTTCTCAAACAATACGAGGCGGCAACGTTGGGAAAATGGGCAGGTTGTGCCCGAATAGAGAACCATCATGTTTGTAGTTCCTTAGAAACAAAGGGGTGAGACGCGTGGCGCCTCACCCCGAGACACTTGCCCTGGAACGGGCAGCAAATTATTTGACGTCTTTCCAGTACGACCGATTCAACAGCCAGGCCAGGAACATCAACACGCTGAGAAACAGCAAGACCCAAACACCGAGACGGCGCCGGGTATCCTGTGCCGGTTCCGCCATCCAGGTCATGAAACCGACCAGGTCAGCGACCGCGTGGTCGTATTCCAGTGACGACAGCTTGCCTGGCTTGACTTGCTCGAACCCGGCGAACTGGTGCACAGTTTTCTCTGGATCATGCGGATCTTTCACCTCGGCGAATTTGGCGCTGCGCACACCTTGCAACTCCCACAATGCATGCGGCATGCCCACATTCGGGAACACCATATTGTTCCAGCCGATTGCCCGGCTATCGTCTTTGTAGAAAGTGCGCAGATAGGTATACAGCCAATCCGGGCCGGGACCTTCGCCCGATGCCTTGGCACGGGCAATCACCGATAAATCCGGTGGCGCGGCGCCAAACCATTCCTTGGCATCCTTGGCGGTCATCGTCACTTTCATCAAGTCACCGACCTTGTCACCGGCAAACAGCAGGTTTTCCTTGATTTGCGCCTCGGTCAAACCGATATCGCGCATGCGGTTGTAGCGCATGGCCGATGCCGAGTGACAGTTCAGACAATAGTTGACGAACAGCTTGGCGCCGTTTTGCAGGGATGCCAGATTGCGGGTGGTATCCGGCGCATGCTCCAGCGGAAAGCCGGCTTCGGCAGCCAGCGCGAGCGCCGGCACGAAGGCAACAGCTGCGAGTATTTTTTTCAGCAATTTCATGTTGTTATCCTTTGGCAGCTTAGTGCGGATGGAAAGTCACGCGCTTTGGTACCGGCTTGAACTGGCCCATTGTGCTCCACCATGGCATCAGCAGGAAGAAGCCGAAATAGATGAAGGTGCAAATCTGCGCCACCAGCGTACGGCCTGGAGTCGGCGGCAAGATGCCAAGATAACCCAGCACCAGGAACGCGATCCCGAACACGATATACACATACTTGTGCCAGTCCGGACGATAGCGGATCGACTTGACCGGTGAATGATCGAACCATGGCAGGCCGAACAGGATCATGACCGACACGCCCATCAATACCACGCCCCAGAATTTCGGATCGAACAGGAACATGCCGGCCAGCGCGATCAGCGC
>JAKFFK010000119.1:0-40657 GCA_036675285.1 Paucimonas sp.
CTGTGCAGCTTGAATGCATTCCGACCTTTGTCACCTTCCGCGACTTGCCGGATGCCGAACTGGATGCGTATCTGCGCATAGAACAACCTTACGATTGTGCCGGCAGCGCCAAAAACGAAGGCCTGGGCATCGCGCTGATTGAAAAAATCGAAAGCAGCGATCCAACCGCATTGACCGGCTTGCCGCTGATCGCGCTGACGACCATGCTGCGCCGTGCAGGCCTACCATTTTTTGTCAATTAACCCGAACGCAGTTCTGAACCGCGCAATGATTTAGGTTTTGATCCTGAATCAGCACTTTTTACGATACCCATAATTATGCCCGGCATTCTCTACCTGATTCCCACCACCCTGGGGTCGCTTGAAGCACACCAGGAAGATCCGCTGTCGTCGGTCATTCCCGCCGAGGTCCAGGCGATCACCTCCAGGATTGATTACTTCATTGCTGAAAATGCCAAAACCACGCGCGCCTTTTTAAAGCAGATCGCCATAATGCGGCCACTGGCAAAGCCTTTGCAGGAAATCAGGATCGCTGAACTGGATGTCAATACCGAGCCGGCCATGTTGCCGGCATTGCTGGAACCCTTGTTGGCTGGCCAGGATGCGGGGCTCATTTCCGAGGCGGGCGTACCGGCAGTGGCCGACCCCGGCGCCAATCTGGTGCGGCTCGCCCATGTCCACCAGATTATTGTCAGACCCCTGGTCGGACCGTCATCGCTGCTGCTGGCCGTCATGGCCAGTGGCCTAAATGGCCAGAGCTTTGCATTCAATGGCTACCTGCCGATCGATGCCGAACTGCGCGCCAAGCAAGTCAGGCTGCTGGAAGAGCGTTCACGCAAGGAAAAGCAAACCCAGCTTTTCATCGAAACGCCCTATCGCAACAATGCCTTACTGGAAGTGCTGGTATCGCTATGCCAGCCAAGCACGCTGATTTGCGTCGCCACCGATCTAACCCTGACAAACGAATCGATCAAAACCCAGCCGGCAAGCACGTGGAAAAAACAGCTGGCGGCCGGCAAGTCGCCGGACATCCACAAAAAGCCGACGGTATTCCTGCTGCTTGCGCAATAACCGACGCAAACAGCCAGGCTCACAAGATTACCGGAGGCTGGGTCTGGCGCCGCTCCAGAGCGACTGCCATGCTCCGGCACCGATAGCGGCACCGAATTTTTTCAATACCCGATCCGACAATCCTTCGTGCTCGGTGTAATCGACGATTTCCTCCACTTTCAATTCATCGCGCGCAACGCTGTCAACCGTGCCGAAATCATCGGCAAGCCCCATCTCGACTGCCTTGCTGCCGCTCCAGAACAAGCCTGAAAAGGTTTCAGGGGTTTCTTTCAGGCGTGCGCCGCGTCCTGCACGTACTACCTCGATGAACTGCTGATGGATTTCGTTGAGCATTTCTTGCGCATATTTTTTTTGCTCATCGCTTTGCGGGCTGAACGGGTCCAGAAAACCCTTGTTTTCCCCCGCCGTCAGCAAGCGGCGCTCCACCCCGGCCTTGTCCATCAGCCCGGTAAATCCGAAGCCGTCCATCAAGACACCGATGGACCCGACGATACTGGCCTTGTTGACAAAAATCTTGTTGGCCGCTGCCGCAATATAGTAGCCGCCGGATGCGCACATTTCATCGACCACCACGTACAGCGGTTTTTTCGGGTATTCAGCGCGCAAACGCGTAATCTCATCATTGATCATGCCGGCCTGGACCGGGCTACCGCCCGGACTGTTGATGCGCAGGATCACTCCGACGGACGTGGTATCGGAAAAAGCCCGATTCAATGCCGGAATCACTGAGTCGGCTGCGCCGCTGCCGCCATCAGGCGCAATCACGCCGTCAATTTCGATTAAAGCTGTATGTGGACCGGTTACCTGGCTATTCGTGCTGCCGATATCCAATGCTTTCCAGAGCATGAAGCCGATAATGCTTAAAAAAACCAACTTGAAAAAAATACTCCAGCGACGGCGAGCTCGCTGCTCGCGCAAGGAAGCAAAGGCGAGCTTTTCCAGCAGTTCGCGTTCCCAGGTTCCCTTGTGCGCCATTTGCTTGCCTTGCTGGCGCGAATCATCCTGGCCCGATGCACCTTCCGGCTTTGATGGCGCCATATTATCGAAATCATTATTCATGTTTATCCTAACTATGCTCTCACAGGTGTAACGTAATCATCAGGCTCCCAAAACACCTGTCCCTCTTTTTCCAATACCGTAATCGGACGCAAACGCCCCCCGCGGCATGGGCCGCCAGCGCAACGACCGGACTCCGGCATGTATATGGCGCCATGGGTCGAGCACATCAAATACAAGCCGCTTGAATCGAAAAATTCACCCTCGTTCCAATCGAGTTCGATCGGCACATGGGCGCAGCGATTCAGATAGGCATGCACAATACCAGCATAGCGCACAACAAAACCGGAAGTATCCTCGCCACCTGCCGTGACCGGAAAGCGCACGCCTTTGCCACCGTCTGCCAAGGCGTCAGAAGCACAAATGGAAATCATTTCAGCCATAAATAAGCCTAGCCATGTTCACGCAGCCATGCATGCAAGGCAGCCACGGAATCGGCAGAATACATTGGTTCGAGTGCTTGCAATTCATGGACTGGATGTGCGCCGTAATGTACTGCGATGCCAGCCGCGCCGGCATTGATCGCCATTTGCAGATCATGCGTGGTGTCGCCGATCATCACCGTGCGGGCCATATTCTGCCCGAGTTCGCGCGTCAATTCATGAAGCATTGCAGGATGCGGCTTGGAAAAGGTTTCATCAGCGCAGCGCGTCGCGTCAAAAAAAGACAGCAAATCCGCCGCATGCAGCGCCCGATTCAAGCCTACCCGGCTTTTACCGGTGGCGACCGCCAGAAAATAGCCTTGTTGCGACAAGTCATCCAGCATTTCGCGCGCGCCTTCAAACAAGGTCAGCTCATGGTCCTGGCTCAAGTAATGGTAGCGGTAACGCTCTACCATCCGCGGATAATGCTGCGCCTCCAGCTTGGGTACAGCCATTTGCATGGCATCTTGCAAGCTCAAGCCGATCACATGCGCCGCCGCCTTTTGATCTGGCACCGGCAAGCCCAAGTCCCTGGCAGCTGACTGTATGCATTTGACAATGGTGGTCGTGCTATCCATCAAGGTGCCATCCCAGTCGAATACGATCAAATCAAACTGTTTTTTTGCCATGACTATTGGCAGCTACTCTGCCTATCCTTTCAAACTTGTGCATTAATCCCATGTTGCAATTGAGCAAGTGTTTATTCCAGGCTTTTTAAAAAGACGGTGCATTCCGGCGTCAATGGCGCATTCAACTGCACCGACTTGCCCGTTTCGGGATGGGTAAACGTGATCTGATGCGCATGCAAAAACATGCGTTTGAATGCCTTGCGCGTACCCTCTGCTTTTTGCAATGCCCGGTTCAAGCTGAAATCGCCATATTTATCATCGCCGACGATCGGAAAGCCACTGGAAGCCAGATGGACGCGAATCTGATGGGTGCGCCCGGTTTTCAATTCCGCTTCCAGTAACGCAAAAGCCCCATATTTCCGCAAAAGCTTGAACACCGTATGAGAAGCAAGCCCGTCTGCTTGGACCCGCACCCTACGCTCGCCATCGGCTGCCGTATATTTATGCAAAGGCAACTTGATGTGCTGGCGCTGATTTTGCCAATCGCCCGTCACCAGCACCAGATAGCGCTTGTCCAGCGCACCTTCGCGGATTTGCTCATGCAGGTTGGTCAAAGCAGAGCGTTTTTTTGCCAGCAATAATATGCCGGAGGTATCACGGTCCAGCCGATGCACCAGTTCCAGGAATTTAGCCTGAGGCCGCGCCGCCCGCAACTGTTCGATTACCCCGTAGCTGACGCCGGAGCCGCCATGCACGGCAACCCCAGCCGGCTTGTCGATGACCAGCATGTGGTCATCTTCGAGCAGGATATGGAATTCGCATCCAGGAGCCGTTTGCTCCGTCTTTTCCGCCATCCGTACCGGCGGAATCCGCACGACATCGCCGCACGATAATCGGTAAGTCTGGTCGATGCGCCCCTTGTTGACGCGCACTTCGCCAGATCGCAGCACCCGATAGATATGGCTCTTGGGTACGCCTTTGCATATCCTAATCAGGAAATTATCGATACGCTGACCGGCTTCATCTTCCGAAATAGTGACATGCTGGACCTGCGGAGGCACTTGTGACGCGGGAAAAGAACCTGGCAAGTCAGATTTGCCCCCGGAATATCGCGCTAAGTCCTTCATTTTGAATATAATTATTTCGCAGCAGTCACAAACCCGCTGTTACAGTAGAAGAATAAAAAGCACATTCTACACAGGCGCGCACTCCTCGGCCCGGACGAATTCAAAAGATGTCAAAAATATGTTCTTTTATTACCTTTTCATTAAATGCAACTTTTAAAAGATGTCCACGTTTGTACAACATTTTCAATGACTGGCAAATGAAAAATCATCAATTATTCCCGGCGCACCGAAAACCATGATGAAACGCCTGTTTTTCAAAACAGCCTTTCCCGGAGAGCTCAGGGTCAGCCTCGTCGAGGGAGAGATTTCGACAGAAATTGGCTTCGCGTCGCCTGAAGAAACGCAACGCAAGGGCAATATCTACCAAGGCGTCATCGCCCGTATCGAGCCTGAGTTGCAAGCTTGCTTCGTCAATTACGGCGAAGAACGCCATGGCTTTTTGCCATTTCGGGAAATCGCCCCTCACCATGTCGGCAAAGGACGCCTTGCGCGTTGCGCCCTGGTCGAGGATGGCTTGCGCGAAGGCCAGGAAATCCTGGTGCAGGTGGAGCAGGATGAACAAGGAGAAGATGGCGCGAATCTGACGTCGTTTATCGCGTTAATTGGTCGTTATGTGATCTTGCGGTCAAACCGACCTCAGGATTCAGGCGGGGCGCTCCCATTTGAAGACATGGCAGACCAGGAGCAGCTTTACGCCCTATCCCGGCTGAATTTGCCAGCCGGAATGGCGCTGACGCTGCGCCCGAGCAGTGTTGCTTGCGACACGCAAGAATTGCAATGGGACGTGAATTATCTATTGCAGCTATGGCGTGCCATCGAAGACGCCAGCCGGATGCATCCCGCTCCTTTTCTGATTTACGAGGAATCCTCGCTGGTGATTCGGGCCATCCGCGACCATTTTGGCCCGGAAATAGCAGAAATCCTCATTGATAATCAAGAAATTTATGAGCAGGCCAGGCAATACGTCGCGCATGTAATGCCGGACATGCTGGACCGGGTCAAGTTTGCCGGTCAGATTGCGCCTTTGGTTCAGCCGACATTCTGGTCGCGCATGCGAAAAATGATGACGGGTTAAGGCCCGGAAAAAGCGCCTGGCGGCACGAATAAAGGCAATTCACATGCGATTCCTAGAAAAAATCGCTAAGTCCTTCATTTGTATATATAATTGTTTCGTCGTAGTTACAAATCCGCGATAAGCGTAAGAATAAAAAGACCATTCTACGCAGGGGCGTCTCCATCGGCCTGGCCGAATTGCAAATTCGATGGGAAAAGTAGTGTATGCACATCCATCCGCGAATCAAGGTTGCACCGCTGTTGTAATCGGATAGCGCGCCTGGATGTAGGACACGAATGTCTGGATAGAAAAGATAAATCCGGCAAGCTCGTTTTTGCGCAGTAGCGAGCTCGCTGGTTGGTAGTTTGGAAGTTCGTTTGCCGTTTGCGAACCAAAGCTTTGATTGGCTTGGCAGTTGGGTTGCTTGCCTGTACTGATGCTGTATTTTCCAATACGCGCGCTTCAGGTTTGTCCTCCCCCGGCAACGCACTCCATGCTATTTGCGCCCTGTTGTGGTTCGCACAATCCTTTGTGCTACCGCACGCCAAGGCAATTCTCTCCCCCAGGCCCTCCGTCCTTGCGTACATCCCTGTACTGTTGCTGCATGTAAGCAAGTTGCTTCACCATGGGAAAAGCATAAAAGCCGTTTAAGATGCTGTCGTCAGTTCCAGGCATAAGTTCAAGCGCCATTTTGCGCTACGCATGCCCGTTGTTGCCCGGCTGAATAATCGCGCATTTATCCTCCTCCTTGGCATTGCACATTTACTGCAGCCTTGATATGACCTTCGGGTCCGGAGCACAACAACATGAAACGGATGTTATTCAATGCTACGCAGCAGGAAGAACTGCGCGTAGCCATCGTCGATGGGCAAAAGCTGATCGACATCGATATTGAAACCACGGGACGCGAACAGCGCAAGTCCAATATCTACAAGGGCGTCATCACCCGCATCGAACCATCGCTGGAAGCCTGCTTTGTCAATTACGGTGAAGAACGCCACGGCTTCTTGCCATTCAAGGAAGTCGCCCGTACCTATTTCAAGGAAGGCGTCGATGTCCGCAACGCGTCGATCAAGGAAGCGCTGCGCGAAGGCCAGGAAATCATGGTCCAGGTGGAAAAGGAAGAGCGCGGCAACAAGGGCGCAGCACTGACTTCATTCATCTCTCTGGCCGGTCGCTATCTGGTCCTGATGCCAAACAACCCGCGCGGCGGCGGCGTCTCGCGCCGTGTCGAAGGTGAAGACCGTCAGGAATTGCGCGAAACCATGGACAAGCTGGACCTGCCGAACGGCATGTCGGTGATTGCCCGTACTGCCGGCATCGGCCGCAATGTCGATGAATTGCAGTGGGACCTGAATTACCTGATGCAACTGTGGCGTGCAATCGAAGGCGCCGGCAAGCTGGCGCCTGGCGCGTTCCTGATTTACCAGGAATCGTCGCTGGTGATTCGCGCGATTCGCGATTATTTCCAGCCCGATATCGGCGAAATTCTGATCGATACCGACGATATTTATGAACAGGCGCACCAGTTCATGAGTCACGTGATGCCGGACATGGTCCACCGCGTCAAACGCTATCGTGACGATGTGCCCCTGTTCTCGCGTTTCCAGATCGAACACCAGATCGAAACCGCATATTCGCGCACCGTACCATTGCCTTCCGGCGGCGCGATCGTGATCGATCATACCGAAGCACTGGTGTCGGTCGACGTCAACTCGGCTCGCGCCACTCGCGGCAGCGATATCGAAACCACCGCATTCAATACCAATCTGGAAGCAGCGGAAGAAGTCGCCCGTCAGTTGCGACTGCGCGACCTGGGTGGATTGATCGTGATCGATTTTATCGACATGGAGAACTCTAAAAACCAGCGCGAAGTCGAAACCCGCCTGAAAGATGCATTGCACTTTGATCGTGCTCGCGTCCAAATGGGCAAGATTTCCCGTTTCGGCCTGATGGAATTGTCGCGCCAGCGCCTGCGCCCATCGCTGTCCGAAGGCAGCCATGTAACCTGCCCTCGCTGCAACGGCACCGGTCATATCCGCGATACCGAATCTTCTGCGCTGCAGGTATTGCGCATCATCCAGGAAGAAGCGATGAAGGAAAATTCGGCTGCGATCCACGTGCAGTCGCCGGTCGATGTAGCCGCTTTTCTATTGAATGAAAAACGCGGCGAAATCCTGAAAATCGAAACCCGCCATCGGGTATCGGTCATCATGATCCCCAACAAGCATCTGGAAACGCCGCATTACAAGATGGAACGCATCAAGCACGACGATCCGCGCCTGGAAGATGTGCAGGCAAGCTATGCCATGGCAGAACAGGCCGATACCGATATCGGCTACAGCAAGCGTCAGAAGGAAGACGTCAAGCCGCGCCAGGAAGCCATGGTCAAGGGCATTACACCCGACCAACCAGCACCGATTGTGGAGCGCAAACCGGTTGAGCAAGCTGCTCCGGTGGCCCAGTCTGCAATCCTGTCCGAAGAACCGGGTTTCCTCAACAGGTTATTGAATTTCTTCTTCAAAAAAACGCCAGAGCCGTTGGCAACGCCAGCAGCACCGGTCGCTAGCCAGCCAGAGCAGGCGCGTGAACGTAATGAACGCAATGCTCGCAATCAGCGGGGCCGGGGCCGCAACAACCGCGGCAATCGTGAGCGCAATGAAGAACGCGATGCCACGCGCACTGAATCGCGCCAGGAAACCGCTGCCAAGCCAGTCTTGAATGAGGCAGCAGCAGCGCCGGCCGCGCGTCCACCACGCCCACCGCGCGAGGGCAATGAGAGTCGCCGCGAACGCAGTGAGCGTCCGCCAAAAGTGCGCGAAGAGCGTAAGGAAGCCCAGGTCAAGACTGAAGAATCGTTAGTGGTCGCCAGTCTGGCAGTTGGCGCAGCGCCGGCAATGCCGGAGTTTGAAAAGCTGCCGGTAGCCGCACCAGATCTTGTCGAGGCCCAAATCGACGGCAATGCCGTGGAAATGGAAAGCGGTGAGCAGACTGAAGAGCAGCGCCGTCGTCGTCGCCGCCGTGGTGGACGCAACCGCAATCGCCGCGAACGTGAAAATGGCGAGGCAATCGAATCTGGCAATGCCGTCGAAGGCGAAGCCGGTGAGATCGAGATCGCCACGGCAGATGTGACGTCTGCGGACATGGCAAACGAGGCAGCGCCGTTGGTCGCCAATGCAGTCGCCGATGAAGAATCGTCATTTGCAATGGACAGGCTTGAACTGTCGGCGCCAGAGGCAAAGCCGGTACTCGAAACTGCTTCTGTAAATGCTACGCCGGACATGGTTGCACAGGAACTTACGCCTGCCGCTGAATCAGCACCGGTTGTTCAAGAATTGGCGCAGCAAGCCGCCCTGCCGCTGGAGCCGGTCGTACCTGAACCGATCACACCTGAGCCAGTGCAGGTCGTCGTAAAGGCGGCACCTCCTGCCCCGCTGGCTTCGGCGCCGATCGTCTTGAACAAGGGCGTCGCACCGGCACCCATGCCGCTCGACGACCTGCGCAGTGTCCTGAGTCAAGCAGGTTTGACCTTGGCGACCACGGATCCGGAAAAATTGCGGGCTGCGCAAGAAGCCGCGGCAAGCATTGCACCGCCATTGCGCATGCCGCGTGAACGCAAACCGTTGCCAGCGCAGCAAACGGAACCGCTGCAACAGGTGGAAACACGCCGTTAAGCGCAGGCGGCCTGATTCCTGATCAGTGCCGGTCAAAAGAAAAAGAGGAGCTTTGGCTCCTCTTTTTTATTGCCGAGAACATTTTTTGGCTTGAGCTGCGTTACGATGCAAGCTTGCCATCAGGCCGCCCATTTCATGTCAATCGATGACCGCTAACTCGTCGCAACCTCCGCAACCCGTCACACGAGCCGAAGCCTTCTGGTATTGGTTCAAGCTTGGCTTCATCAGTTTTGGTGGGCCCGCCGGGCAAATTGCATTGATGCATACCGAACTGGTGGAAAAACGGCGCTGGATCTCGGAACAACGCTTCCTGCATGCGCTGAATTACTGCATGCTACTGCCGGGGCCGGAAGCGACCCAGCTGGCCGTCTACATCGGCTGGCTGATGCATCGGACCTGGGGTGGTGTTGTGGCCGGCACCTTGTTCGTCCTGCCGTCCCTGGTCCTGTTGATTGCGCTGTCGTGGATCTATCTGGTGTTTGGCGATGTAAAGTTCGTCGCAGGCATTCTGTATGGCATCAAGCCGGCCGTGGTTGCCATTGTGCTGGCCGCGGCCTGGCGCATCGGATCGCGTTCCCTGAAAAACGGCTGGCTGATTGGCATTGCCGTGGCTGCATTTTTTGCCATTGCCGTATTCGATCTGCCCTTTCCGCTGATCGTGGGAATGGCAGCATTGATTGGTTCGATCGGCGGCCGGGTGATACCGGATACCTTCCAGATCGGCGGTGTACGCCACGCTGCCGGGACATCCTTCGGGCCGGCGATCATCGATAATGATACGCCGACTCCGCCGCATGCTCGTTTTTCCTGGAGAAAACTATTCACGGTAACGGCAATCGGCATACTGCTAGGCGCCATCGGCTTGGGCGGACTGGTTCTGGTATTTGGCGGCAGCACGCCATTGACGCAAATGGGTTGGTTTTTCACTAAGGCGGCATTATTAACCTTCGGCGGCGCCTATGCGGTATTGCCATATGTTTATCAGGGCGGCGTCGAGACCTACCAATGGTTAACCGCGGTGCAAATGATTGATGGTCTGGCACTCGGTGAAACCACGCCGGGCCCGCTGATCATGATCGTTGCATTTGTCGGTTTTGTCGGCGGCTGGACCAAGGCGATTTTCGGCGCCGACAGCCTGTTCATTGCCGGCATGATGGGCGCTTGCATCGCCACTTTCTTTACTTTCCTGCCATCTTTCATTTTCATTCTGGCGGGTGGCCCGATGGTCGAATCGACGCGCGACAACATCAGGTTGACGGCGCCACTGACGGCAATTTCGGCTGCAGTGGTCGGCGTAATCGTCAGTCTGGCGGTATTTTTCGCTGAACATGTGTTCAACATTTTTCAGTCGCTGGCGCAATGGGATTTTACAGCCATCGGAATTGCTATTGCCGCTGGCATCGCCTTGATTCGATTCAGGCTTGGCACGATCAAATTGCTGGCAGCCTGTGCGTTGACCGGGCTCGTGGTATCTTATTTTAATTAGAGGTTTTTTTGCTCCTTCTTTGATGGATTTACCCTGCAGCAGCATTACCCGTCTCTGGTTTTTATCAAAGCCGAATTGAGTGCACCGATGTCATGACCGAAAAATTTATCCCTGTTGTCGATATCAGCAATCGTCCATCGGTTCCCATGATTCCGTTGCGCCTGGAGCCGGCCAGTGGCCGGCTCACCGACCGCCTCGATCGTCCGCTCCATGATTTGCGCATTTCAGTGACTGATCGCTGCAATTTTCGCTGCGTGTATTGCATGCCGAAACAGGTGTTCGACAAGGATTACCGTTTTCTGCCGCAAACAGCATTGCTGTCATTTGAAGAAATTACACGTATCGCCAGATTGTTTGTCGCCCACGGGGTCGAAAAGATCCGACTGACTGGCGGCGAACCGCTGCTGCGCAAAAATATCGAAAAATTGATCGAGATGCTGAGCGCCCTGACAACGTCTGACGGCCGTGCGCTCGATTTAACGCTCACCACCAATGGCTCCCTGCTGGCAAAAAAAGCGCAGGCATTGAAGGATGCCGGATTGAAGCGCGTGACCGTGTCGCTTGATTCGCTCGACGATGCCACGTTCAAGCGCATGAACGATGTTGATTTTCCGGTGGCAGAGGTGTTGCACGGCATTGAGGTTGCGCAGCAGGTTGGACTCGGGCCAATCAAGGTCAACATGGTGGTCAAGGGCGGCATGAATGATGCGGAAATCGTGCCGATGGCGCGCCACTTCCATGGCACCGACGTGATTTTGCGCTTCATCGAGTATATGGATGTCGGCGCCAGCAACGGCTGGAAAATGGATGAAGTGGTGCCTTCTGCCGAAGTCATCCGTCGCATTGACTCAGCGATGCAACTACAGGAAATCGCGCCCAATTATTCGGGCGAGACGGCCGGACGCTGGCGTTATGTCGATGGCGCAGGCGAAATCGGCGTCATTGCCAGTGTGACCCAAGCGTTTTGCCGCGATTGCACCCGCGCGCGCCTTTCCACCGAAGGCAAACTCTACACCTGCTTGTTTGCCGGCAGCGGCCACGATTTGCGCGCCCTGTTGCGCACCAATCGCAGCGACGAAGAAATTTCTGCTGCGATTGGCCATTTATGGCAGCAGCGTACTGACCGTTATTCCGAATTGCGCGCGAATCAAGCTATTGCATCGTCGCCGGCTGTTCGCAAAATAGAAATGTCGTATATCGGCGGTTGAGTCATTTCGCTTCACTATCGCTTTCTTCGCCGACCTCGGACAACTCCGGTCCAATCAAGATACGCGCCGCATCGCTCGGCAAGGCTTCGACCGATTTCAGCTTGCGCGTCATTTGCCGGGTGCGGGTTTCCGCCTGTTCGATATTCTTGGCGGCACGTTCGAGCGTGGCTTTGGTAGCAGCTAGTACATCACCGAACTTGCCGAACTCGGTTTTGACCGCGCCCAGCACTTGCCATACCTCGGACGAACGTTTTTCCAACGCCAGGGTCCGAAAGCCCATTTGCAGACTGTTCAGCAATGCCGACAGGGTCGACGGACCGGCAATGCTGACCCGGCATGTCCGCTGCAATTCATCGGCCAGGCCTGGACGGCGCATTACCTCGGCATACAAGCCTTCGGTCGGTAAAAACAGGATGGCAAAATCGGTGGTCAGCGGCGGCGACAGATATTTTTCTGCAATCGTCTTGGCTTCGCTGCGAATCACGCGCTCCAGCTCGCGCCCGGCTGTAGCCACACCTTCGGCATCGGCACGGTCTGCAGCCTCGGCCAGGCGCTCGTATTGCTCTTTCGGGAACTTGGCATCGATCGGCATCCAGACCGGCTTCTGGCCCTCTTCCTGGCCCGGCAGCTTGATCGCGAATTCAACCCGTTCGCCGGTACCCGGCACGGTTTCGACATTTTTAGCGTACTGATCCACGGTAAGCATTTGTTCCAGCAGCATTTCCAGCTGCACTTCGCCCCAGGTGCCGCGCGTCTTTACGTTGGTCAATACACGCTTCAAGTCGCCCACGCCAATTGCCAGCTGCTGCATCTCGCCCAAGCCCTGATGCACCTTCTCCAGGCGGTCCGATACCAGCTTGAACGATTCGCCCAGGCGCTGCTCGAGCGTCGCATGCAGCTTTTCATCAACCGTCTTACGCATTTCCTCAAGCCGCATGCCATTGTCATTTTGCAGATCCTTGATTTTCGCTTCCAGCGTCGAGCGCACTTCTATCATGCGTTGGGCATTCGACTCGGTTAAAGCCGACAGGGTCTGATTCAGCGTATCGCCGAAGCGCTTCAGGGAAACCGATTGTTCTTCCCGTCCGGCCTGGGCCTGCTGCAGCATGGCCTGACGCATGGTATCGAGCTGTTGCGTGGTGGCTTCGTTGAGCTTGGCCAGCTGCTGCGCAAAGGTATCGATCTGATTGTTTTGCAGGGTCGCCACGCTGGTCAGCTGCACCGCCAGCGTCTGCTGAAACTGCGCCAGGCTGCCGCTCATCTCCTGGCGTGAACTCTGCCCGGTATTTTGCACCTGGGAGCGCAATTCCCGCTCCACGCGTTCGCTGGTGTGCTGCTGATGCTGCTGCAACTCATTTTGCAGTTGCCCGAGGTGCGGCCGGATATCGCTACCCCGCCCGCGCACCAGCAGCAGTATTTGCAAAAAAATAATGACGGCTGCAATCAGCAGCAAAATGATGATTTCTGTCTGGTTCATAAGCTTTGCTTTGGCAAGAATGTAATCACGCCGGCATGGCAGGCAAACACACCCCGATTTAACCCGGCGTGTTGCGCATCCAGTCCGCGGTTTGATAAAACGACTCCATCAGGCGCTGCTGCAGCGGCTCGTCGATGTCGAGATCCTGCATCGCCAGCGCCATGCAGCGCAGCCACTGGTCGCGCTCGCTCGATGCTATTGAAAACGGCAGGTGACGCGCCCGCAGGCGCGGATGGCCGAAGCGCTCAATATACAGGCTCGGCCCGCCCATCCAGCCGGAAAGAAACCAGTACAGCTTGTCGCGTGAACTGTCCAGCGGTGTAGGATGCATCGCCCGGATTCCGGCAAATTCCGGCTCCAGGCCCATCAGGTCATAGAAACGGTCCACCAGCTCGCGCAGCCGGTCGGCGCCGCCAATCAATTCAAATGCACTTGGCTGTGGCAAATCATCGGTTGTCATGGTCCGAATGATAGCGCATCGGCCGCCTTCCATGGCAGCTGTTCGATAAGATTCAAACCCAGCTCCGGCATCAATTGCATGATTGACAGCGCAGCGCCGCAAGCTTGGAAAATTGCCTCAGTTTCAAGCTTCACGCAATGTTTGCAATGGCGGCTGACTGAGCACGTTACGCAATGCAACCCAGCCGCCGACAAAGGCGCAGGCAATACCGATACCCAGGCCTACCAGCCATACCATCGGATCAAACATCCATTCAAATTTGAATACATATTTGGCAAGAGCCCAACCCACTGCCGCTGCACCGGTTGCAGCCAGCATGCCGGCCAGCCCCCCCACCAAAGCAAACTCGATCCATTGCGACTGCGATAACTGCCTGCGGGTGGCACCCAGCGCCCGCAGCAGGCCCGCTTCGCGCGTACGTTCATCCTGCGAGCCCATCAGCGCTGCATACAGGACCAATACCCCGGCTGCCAGCGTAAACAGGAATAGAAATTCAACCGCCGTCACTACCTGATCGATTACGTCCTGCACCTGCTTCAGGATGCTGCCGATATCGACCACCGTCAAATTCGGAAAATCGCTGGTCAGCTGGTTGACGAAGCTGCTTTGCCCGGCAGGCAAGTGAAAGGCGGTAATCCAGGTTTGCGGCATGTCCTGCATCAAGCTGGGATTGAGGATCACGAAAAAATTCACCCGCATCGATCCCCACTCCAGCTTACGCAGGCTGGTAATCGGCGCCGCCACCATCTGTCCTGCAATATCGAACTGCAGGGTATCGCCCAGCTTCAGATTCAGCGTCTTTGCCAGCCCTTCTTCCACCGACGCTTCCGGTCCCCGGTCTGCATACCAGCTGCCCGCTGTCACCTGGTTTTGTGGCGGCAGCTGTGCCATGGTCGACAGGTTGAATTCACGGTTGACCAGGCGCTTGGCCCGGTCATCAGCATAGGCATTGCCGTTGACCGCCGAGCCATTGATCTGGACCAGTCGCCCGCGGATCATCGGATACAGATTGGGATTGTCCACGCCGATGCTGTGCAGGCGAGCCGCAATTTCAGCTTTCTGCTCCGGCTGGATATTGATGACAAAGCGGTTTGGCGCATCTGCGGGGGTTGCCTGCTGCCAGGCATCCACCAGGTCACCGCGAATTACCGTCAACAGCAACAACGCCATCAAGCCGAGCGACAGCGCTACCACCTGAATCACGGTGGCGCCGGAACGGCGTTGCAGTGCCGTAACGGCGAAACGCCATGCAGCATGCGGCAATACACCACGCAAGGAGCGCAAAAATTTCAAGCCAGCCCAGCCGACCAAAGAAAATAAAACCAGGCAAGCCAGGAACCCGGCTGCCGTCAGCAAGCCCAACTGCAGGTTGCCAGCCTGCCATAGCAACAAGGCAGTAAATGAACCAAGCCCCAGCAAATACGTGGCCACCGTGACTGGCTTGGGTGCATCCTGCTCGCGGCGGATCACTTGGTTATGCGGCACATCCCGCAGTTGCAATATCGGTGGAATGGCAAAGCCGATCAGTAGCAGCAAGCCGGTCGCCAAGCCCTGCAGGGCAGGCAAAAAGCTTGCCGGCGGCAATTGATTGGCCACCAGCTTTCCCAGCCATTCGAGCAACACGAAATGCGCAGCAAATCCGACCACGACTCCGATCAGACTGCCAACCAGGCCGACGAGCAAAAATTCGACCAGGTACAGCGTCGTCACCTGATTTTGCGGCATGCCCAGGCAGCGTAGCATGGCACAGGTATCCACATGGCGCAGCATGAAGCGGCGCGACGCCATGGCCACTGCGACGGCTGCCAGCATTGCCGACAGCAAGCCCACCAGTGACAGGAATTGCTCGGCACGCTCAAGCGTGGATTGCATTTCCGGTCGGCCCGATTCCAGCGACTCCAGGCGTATTCCCTTGATATTGTCGCGCTCCAGCGTACGCTGCACCCAGCGCTGGAAATCCTTGACTTGGGCCGGCTGACCGGCAACCAGCAGTCGATAACTGACGCGCGATCCATCCTGGACTAGCCCTGTATCTGCCAGTTCAGCCAGCGGCAGCATCACGCGCGGCGCAAAATTGATGAAGCCTGCCCCACGGTCAGGCTCGATCACAATGATGCGCTCAATCCTGAAGCGTTTGTCGCCGAGACGCAAGCTGTCGCCCACATCCGCCTGCAGGCTGTTGAGCACGCTGGCATCGACCCATACCGATCCCGGGGCTGGGATATCCTTGGCAATCGACTCGGCGCCATTGGGCTGGCTGGCAACGCTCAGATTGCCGCGCAGCGGGTAGCCGCTTGAAACAGCCTTGATCGACACCAGTTGTGACAGGACCTGTTCACCCTCGCCGGCAAGTGCCATGCTTGGAAAGACGACGGTATCGGCTAACTGCAATCCCCGTTGCAGCGCTTGCGCGCGCCATGCCGCGGCGATCTGCTGGTCGGCATTGATTACTAGGTCGCCACCCAGCAATTGGTGGGCGTCCCGATTCAAGCCGGTGCGCATGCGGTCAACGAAAAATCCGACCGATGACAATGCGGCCACAGCGACAATCAGCGCCACCAGCAAGAACCGTAATTCACCGGCGCGCCAGTCACGCGCAGTCATACGTAAGGATTGAAGCAACATGAATAAACCTTAATGGAATGACGCAGATCGTCTTGCCAATTGCCCGTCTTCAGGGCGCAAGATGCCTATTGTAGTCAAAAGCGCTGAACCAGGCTGGTGCTGCAGCCGCACTGCTACGCCAGTCAATGGCTTTCGAAAAATGTATCCACCTGGTCGAGATAGCGCTGTCTGACATCTGTTTCCAGAAATGCAGCGGCAAAGCTGTTGCGCGCCAATTGATGCGCATGCTCACGCTGCAGCGACAAGGCTTCGAATACCTGGATAAAATTTTCATTGATATAGCCGCCGAAATAAGCCGGATCATCCGAATTGACGGTCACCATCAAGCCAGCTTCCAGCAGCGTGCGCAGGTTATGGGATTGCATCCGGTCAAACACCCGCAATTTGATATTCGACAGCGGGCATACCGTCAACGCAATTCGCTCCCGTGCCAGGCGTTGCAGCAATGCCGGATCTTCCAGGCATCGCACACCATGGTCGATACGCTCGACCTGCAGCAGATCCAGTGCAGTTCGTATGTACGCGGGCGGCCCCTCCTCACCTGCATGCGCAACCAGATGCAAACCCAGCGTGCGGCATCGGGCGAAAACCCGTGCGAATTTTTCCGGAGGATGGCCGCGCTCGGAAGAATCCAGGCCGACGCCGATGAATTTATCGCGATGCGGCAATGCCTGTTCCAACGTGGCGAAAGCTTCCTCCTCTGACAAATGGCGCAGAAAACACATGATCAGGCTGCCGCTGATGTCCCATTGTTTTTGCGCATCCTGCAGCGCGCGGTACATGCCATTGATGACATTGGCAAACGGCACACCGCGATCGGTATGGGTTTGCGGATCAAAGAATAGTTCCACATGTCTTACATTGTCGGATTGCGCCCGCTGCAGATAGGCGTGCGTCATGTCATAGAAATCCTGCTCATTGAGCAAAACGCTGGCGCCGGCATAATAAATATCCAGAAAAGATTGCAAATCGGTGAATGCATAAGCTTGCCGCAACTCTTCCACCGTCGCATAAGCCAGCGTTACATTATTCCGCCTGGCCAAGGCAAAAATCAATTCCGGTTCAAGCGAACCTTCAATATGGATGTGCAATTCCGCCTTGGGCATGTGTTCCAATAACTGGCGTAGTTCTGCGTGCATTTCTTGATCCTTCAGGGGGAACAACCGAACATGAAACGAACATTCCATTTCGGACAGGACGAGTTTAGCCTGAAGTGTAACAGTAGCGTCTGAGCGAAGGATTGAAAGCATATGCAGTATCGGCAACTGCACGCGACATTGGCGGGCAGATGGCTGCATGACTACGGGATGACAGCCATGCATGGCGCGCTAGTGAAACTGCATGCCCGGATCATGCGGGCTGAGTGGATTTATATAAGGTACTGAAATAGTGCTGCAGAACTTGCTGTGGCTTACAGGGTGGCCCCCTTCATGACATCCGCGTGGGTTTTCTCGTACATATCCTGACATGGCGCACAGCGCTCGGCTGTCGGCTGCACTTTTAAACGTTCATAAGGGATATCGTAGCCGCATTCGAGGCATTCTCCGTAGGCGCCACTGTCGATACGTGTATAGGCAGTCTGCACTGCGCGTAATTCGGTCAGATCGCGTGAGACGGCGGCATTTCCAAGGTCCACCGACAAGTCGGCAAAGGAAGCATCTCCCGGGTCTGGAGCTTCGCTGGCAACTTGCGCATAATCTTCTTTCAAGCTCATTTCTCGCTGAATATCTTCGCGCAATGCCTGCTCGCGTTGCTGCAACAGTTTTTTCAACTCGTTGAGTTGTTTGCTGCTTAATTCCGTCATGATAAATTTTCCAGAAATCAAGGTAAAGTAAAAGGCGCGCCTTCAGAAGGTTCAAATCAAACCCGGCATTAATTAATTGTGCGCTACCTGAATGGCCATGACGCAATAAACGCTCGTGCTTATTGATGTGAAACAAGTGATACTAAACCTGTAAACTTGTTAACAATTTAGATTTCCCTGTTTGAAACTAAAGACTGAGCTTAATGAAAAACTGCGCATGAAAAATGTGCTTATCGCATGACAGTTATACTCGCTGATAAGCCTCTCCATTTCCATTTCAAAAAAACCAACTTGACTATGTGACCATATGAAAACCCACATGTTCCTTTACTTAGAACCATCATATTCTTGTTGTTTTTTCATCAGGGGCAGATAAAATTTCTGATCAGATCCTGCGAGCCAATACAAACGATAATGTGAATCCGTGATTACAATAGAGAGCCCACAGCAGTATCGCGCCGGTTCTTGACAGATTGGTCACGCCGTAACGCTTTAAAAAACTTCATTTGCAAATTTGCCGATGTATCACCACAAAGGCAGACACCTACTATGCCAGCAGTCAACATCATCATCAGTGAAGCTGATCACAAAAAGCTGCAGGACGATTACGAGAAAATGTCCAATGCTTGGGCCCAACAGGGCCGCCAGTCATTGCCGCCGCCATTCGAGCACTGGGCGGGCATACGCATGATGGCGGCTTCACCAATCTCGGCTGAGGAAGTTGATCATGTGCGGCTATTTACCGCAATTGAAAAACTGGTGACCAGTTTGCATTTACACGGTTTTTGCCTGGCCCATGTCACCGAAGATGGCACGTCGCCAGCCCAATCATCGCAGCAATTGGCCCAGTCTTTGGCAACCCATTTCGATTTGCCGCCTCAGTATGTAAGGCGCCTGCAAGATGTTTTTGATTATTACCAGAAAAAAGCCGGGAGCCCGATGGAACCGGGCCAAGCAGGGCTAGCGACCTCCCACTCAACCGAGGCGCTGGAAGCCGCCTACCAGGAGCTACTGGATCGCACTACCAAGTCGCTGGATCACCTTGATGCGGAGCGATCAATCGGGCGCATCGAGGGTGCGCTTGCGCTCCTGGTCAGCAGGCAGGTACTCAAACGCGAGATTGCACGTGAAAAAACCGCAGCATTCAAGCTGCAGGTGCGCAGCGCGAAAAAGCTTCCTGTGTCGTAAGAAACGCGAGAAACCTGTAGTCATGCAATGCTCGGATACTCAAAGTCATGATCAGGAATCACTTTAATAACGAGGTTTGTCTTCGAGCCCCACCATGCGCGTAAGTTGAATCAGCAGCGTGCCTTGCACCATCGACAGTGCAACATTGCTTCCGAATTGAAAGCCGCGCATTGCCGCTGCATCCATCAAATCCAGTACCTGTTCATGTGTCAACGCTAGATAGTCGTCATGCACATACAGAGCATCCCGGTTTTTTCGATTAATCTCGGTAACGATTTCGTCTGGCGTCATTTTTTGCTCCAATTAACCAACGGGTTAATTTCAAAGTAGGAGTTTTGACAATACCAAGTGTTCCCGGCGGATTAATTGTCGGGGCTCATATCTGAGGGATTTAATGAAAGACTTTGACTTGCAATTGAACCTAAGCAAGTCTCAGACATAGGGGAAATTGGCGAAATGAGCGCCTTGAATGCAGCCTGCAATGCATTCAGTCGGCCCCTTGGTTGTCCCAAGCTTACCTGTGGCAGCTGGAAACTATCAAGCCTTCAAAAGCTGCAGGATTTCGCACAGTTCGGTACGCATGGCACTGGCATCGATGCTGCCAAAAGGCATAGCCGCAATCGCGGAGGGGACACCCGGCGCATTGCCGCGTTCCTCCAGCAGCGAGCTCTCGAGCTTGTTGCGGGCACCGCTGATGGTGAAACCCTGTTCGTAAAGCAGCTCGCGAATTCGGCGGATCAGCAAGACTTCATGGTGCTGATAATAGCGACGGTTGCCGCGGCGCTTGACCGGCTTCAGCTGGGTGAATTCCTGCTCCCAATAACGCAGCACATGCGGTTTGACGCCGCATAGCTCACTTACCTCGCCAATCGTAAAATAACGCTTGGCGGGAATCGGTGGCAACACCATTACTTCGGGCTTAAGATTGGCACGATCGTTCATGCATTAACTCAGGAAATGCTGGCCACTGGCTTGTGGCTGGAAACTTCCACCATGCCCTTCAGCTTTTGACTGGCATGAAAAGTCACGACACGGCGTGCCGTGATCGGAATTTCTTCGCCAGTTTTAGGATTGCGACCCGGCCTTTGCGGCTTGTCGCGCAATTGAAAATTACCGAATCCAGACAGTTTGACCGCTTCGCCGCGCTCCAGCGCATTGCGGATTTCATCGAAAAACGTTTCCACCATATCTTTGGCTTCACGTTTGTTCAAACCAACTTGCTCGAACAGCAACTCGGCCAATTCGGCCTTGGTCAATGTCGGCAAATCTTTCTCGGCCTGAGAACGTGCTTTCGCTTCGAGCATGGCACGATTCAAGTTGGCACTCAAGACAGATTGAAATTCGGCTGAAGTCACATCATTCATGGTTTTATGCTCCCCTTCCTGCATCAAGTACGCAATTTCGCGCCGTGTTTTTTATTAACGACAGCAATAAAAGCTGCCATCGCAGCATCTACTTTGTCGTCTTGCAGGGTGGTTTGAGTATCTTGCAAGGTGAACCGGAAAGCAAGACTTTTTTCGTCAATTTCGAGCCCTTTACCACGATATTCATCAAATAAAACAATGGCTTGCAATATCCCGCAGCCAGCATTCGTTTTCTTTTCAGCAAGAAAACTATCGATCAAATCCTGTGCCGGAGTCGATTGCGGCACAACCAAAGCCAAGTCCCTGGTCACGGCAGGAAATTTCGAAATTTCCTGATAGGCGGGAACTTGCCGTAATTGCAAGGCGGACGCATCGACTTCAAACATCACCGGCGCCAGCGGCAACTCATATTTTTGCTGCCAGCGCGGATGCAATTCACCAATAAAACCGATCACGGCATCATTGAGCATGACTTGCGCCGACCGGCCTGCATGCAGCGCAGGATGTTCCGCCTTGATGAAACGCAGCACTTGCGGTGCGAACAAGGCTTCAAGGTCTGCCTTGATATCGAAAAAATCCACATTGCGCGTGGCTTGGCCCCACTGCTCGTCCGCCACCGGGCCATAGGCCAGCGCGGCAACATGCTTGGGCTGCTCAAATCCTGCCACTGACAGCGGCCCATCCTGTACCTGCGCATTACGCCAATACACGGCACCGACTTCGAATAAACGTACCCGGCTGACCTTGCGGTTCAGGTTATGACGGACATTGGCAATCAAGCTGGGCACCAGCGAGGAGCGCATCACGCTCATCTGGCTGGCAATCGGATTCAATAAGCGGATCGGATTGGCATTGTTAGAAAAATCAGATTCCCACGCTTCCTCGACAAAGCTGAAATTCACCACCTCCTGATAATCCAGGTCAGCCAGCTGGTGCCGGATGGCGAACAATGAACGGTGGTTTTCCGGCGCAATCCGCATGGCATTGGCTGCCACCGGCGGCAATGCCGGAATATTCTCAAAACCATAGACGCGCGCGATTTCCTCAATCAAGTCTTCCTCGATCTCGATATCAAAGCGGTACGATGGCGGGGTCACTGAAAAACCGCCATCCTGCTGCACAAAACTTAAGCCAAGGCGCGTAAAGATATCGGCTACCTGCTGGTCTTCCAGCTGGACGCCGATGATCTTCGCGGCACGCGCGGTGCGTACATGTACCGGCGCGCGCTTGGGCAGATTGACAACCAGGTCATCGACCGGGCCGACTGTCGTTTTTCCTGGCTGCCCACAAATCTCGACAATCAGCGCAGTAATGCGCTCGATATGTTCAACCGTAGTTGCATAATCGACACCGCGCTCGAAGCGATGTGCGGCATCGGTGGAAAAATTGTAGCGGCGCGCCCGCCCCTGGATCGCCTGCGGCCACCAGAAGGCCGCTTCCAGGTAAATATTTTGCGTCTCCAGCGTGACTGCCGTGTCGTCGCCGCCCATGATGCCGGCCAGCGACTCGATGCTGCGTTCGTCGCTGATCACCCCGACCCATTCATCGACCTCAACAGTATTGCCGTTCAACAGCTTCAGCGACTCGCCCTTCCTGCCCCAGCGTACGTCCAGTCCGCCATGGATTTTGTCCAGATCAAACACATGGCTTGGCCGCCCCAGTTCCAGCATCACATAATTCGAAATATCCACCAGTGCCGAAATCGGCCGCTGGCCACTGCGCTCGAGGCGCCGCTTCATCCATTCCGGCGTTACTGCCCGGGCATTAAGGCCACGGATCACGCGCCCGGAAAAGCGCCCGCATAAATCGGGGGCGGAAATCTTTACCGGCAATTTTTCATTTAGCGTCACCGGCACCGTGACATGCGTAGGTGGCTTCAAGGGCATACCGGTCAGCGCCGACACTTCGCGCGCAACACCCAGCACCGACAGGCAATCGGCTTTGTTCGGGGTCAGCTTGATGGTGAACTTCAGATCATTGAGCTGATAGTAATCACGAAAATTCTGGCCGACCGGCGCGTCTTCCGGCAGATCCATCAAGCCGCCATGGTCTTCCGACAGCTTCAACTCGCGCGCCGAGCACAGCATGCCCTGCGATTCGACGCCACGCAATTGCCCAACCTTGATTTCGAACGGCTTGCCGTCATCGCCCGGCGGCAAGATCGCCCCCGCCATCGCGCATACCACTTTCATGCCGGCGCGTACATTCGAGGCGCCGCACACGATATTGAGCAAAGTGCCGGTGCCGGCATCGACCTGGCAGACATTCAGGCGATCGGCATTCGGATGCTTGGCCACTTCCAGTACCTTTGCCACCACCACGTTCGAGAATGGCTGAGCTACCGGCTGGAGTTCTTCGACTTCCAGTCCCGACATTGTCAGCAAATGCGCCAACTCATCCGAAGTCATCTTCGGATCGACCATGGTACGCAGCCATTTTTCGGAAAATTGCATGATTAAACCTTCAGCTACAGATTGCTCAAAAGATGCCGGACCTGCTTGCGTCGCGCCATCCTCCGCGGCATATTTTTAATTGAATTGTTTCAGGAAACGCAAATCGCCTTCATAGAACAAGCGCAGATCGTTGATGCCATAGCGCAGCATCGTCAAGCGCTCGATGCCGGAACCGAATGCAAAGCCGACATACTGTTCCGGATCGAGACCATAGTTGCGGATTACGGTCGGATGCACCTGACCGGCGCCCGACACTTCCAGCCAGCGCCCTTTCAATGGGCCGCTGCCAAACGCGATATCGATTTCCGCCGATGGCTCGGTAAATGGAAAATACGAAGGCCGAAAGCGCACCTGCAAATCGTCGGTTTCAAAGAACGCCTTGACGAAATTCAGGTACACGCCCTTCAAATCGGCAAAGCTGATGTCTTCGGCAATCCACAGGCCTTCGACTTGATGGAACATCGGGGAATGCGTGGCATCGCTATCGACGCGATAGGTACGCCCGGGCGCAATCACCTTGATCGGCGGTTTGTGCATGCGTGCATAGCGCACCTGCATCGGGCTGGTATGCGTGCGCAGCAGCAGCGGCTTGCCCTGCGCATCTTTTTCTTCGATATAAAAGGTATCCTGCATCGAGCGCGCCGGGTGGTTTTCCGGGCTGTTCAGGGCAGTAAAATTGGTCCAGTCGGTTTCGATTTCGGGACCGTCGGCGACATCAAAGCCGATCGAACCGAAGATTTCCTCAATCCGTTGCCAACTGCGCATCACCGGGTGAATTCCGCCCTTGCCGCGGCCGCGACCAGGCAAGGTGACATCGATCGCTTCGGCATTGAGCCGGGCCTGCAATTGCGCATTGGCCAGCGCATCGCGGCAGGCATTCAGCGCAGTCTCGATTTTTTCCTTGGCAGCATTGATCACAGCGCCTTGCACTTTGCGCTCTTCCGGCGCCAGCTTGCCCAGGCCTTTCATCTGTTCGGTGATTTGTCCGGTCTTGCCAAGATATTTCGCCTTCGCATTTTCCAGCGCGGCAGCATCCGGCGCGGCGGCGAAATCAGCCTGGGCCTGGATGACGAGTTGTTCTAGGGAATTCATGCAGTATTTTCCGCAGTCACAGCAGTAGGGCTACGCTGAAATGCAAAATTCAAAATAAAACGGGGCATAGGTGTCGACCTTTGCCCCGCCAGGATAGTGCAGCACCGAAGTGCCGCATGTACGACTTAAGCAGCGATGGTGACCTTTACCTGGTTGACAATCGCAGCAAATGCCGGCTTGTCCATCACAGCCATATCGGCCAGCACCTTGCGGTCCAACTCGATGGCGGCTTTTTTCAAGCCGTTCATGAACACGCTGTAGGTCAGGCCATGCTCACGCGATGCCGCGTTGATACGCGTGATCCACAGAGCGCGGAACACGCGTTTCTTGTTGCGACGATCGCGATACGCGTATTGGCCGGCGCGCATGACTGCCTGCTTGGCGATACGGTAGACGGTACTACGGCGACCACGATAGCCTTTGGCTTGATCGAGGACTTTCTTATGACGGGCCCGTGCTGTGACCCCGCGTTTTACTCTAGGCATAGTAGCTCCTTAATGATGAGTATGAGGTCAAGCGTTCGGCATCATGCGCATGACGGATACGACGTCTGCAGCATTGACATTGGTAATACCGCGCAACTGGCGTTTGGTCTTGGTGGTTTTCTTGGTCAGGATGTGACGCTTGAAAGCGTGGCCACATTTGACGGTTCCACCCGGGCGCACGCGAAAACGCTTCTTCGCGCTGCTTTTGGTTTTCATTTTTGGCATGACAACTCTGTCCTTGGGGACAGCTCCATTTTTTAACATGATTGCAGGTGGCAACACTTCGTTGCGCTTGGATGCCTGCTTTCACTTGTTAAGCAGTGAAATCGAGTCCACTGCTTTTGCATGTTTAATCCATCGCTGGACCAGACACGCAAATTTTTAATATTGGCTACCGAAGCTTGCGCGGCGCAGGCGCCCCGCAAGATCGCTATTCTCAATACGCTTACTTTTTCTTTTTCGGCGCCAGTACCATGACCATCTGGCGGCCTTCCATCTTTGGCCATTGCTCGACCTGTCCGTACGGCTCCAGATCGACTTTCAAACGCTCCAGCATACGCATGCCAATTTCCTGATGCGCCATTTCGCGACCGCGATAACGCAAAGTAATTTTGGTTTTATCTCCCTCATCCAGAAACTTGATGAGGTTACGCAACTTGATATTGTAATCACCGTCGTCGGTACCTGGCCGGAACTTGACTTCCTTGACCAGGACAATTTTTTGCTTGAGCTTGGCTTCGTGGGCTTTCTTCTGTTCCTGGTATTTAAACTTACCATAGTCCATCAGACGGCAAACCGGCGGTTGCGCAGTCGGCGCAATTTCCACCAGATCCACGTTAGCCTCTTCGGCCATCCGAAAGGCTTCCGCCAGACTGACGATGCCGATCGCTTCGTTTTCCACGCCGCTTAAGCGCACTTCGGGTGCGGTGATTTCGCCATTAAGGCGATGCGATTTATCCGTAGCTATTGCAGTATCCTTTTAAAATCAAATAATTAAGCCGTGCTCTAGCGCTGATGATCTTTCGATCAGGCTTTGGTGTCGACCTCATTTTTCAGGCGTTCCACCAACTGGTCGACAGGCATGACACCCAAATCGACATTGCCTCGCGCACGCACGGCCACTGTATTTGCATCCCGCTCCTTGTCGCCGATGACAACGATATAAGGAAGCTTCTGAACCGAATGCTCGCGTATTTTATAGGTTATTTTCTCATTACGCAAATCGAGGTGCACCCTAAACCCTTGTTTCTTCAGGTTTTGTGCGACGCTTTGCGCATAATCAGCCTGGGCATCGGAAATGTTCAGAACGGCAATCTGCACCGGCGCCAGCCATAATGGCATCGCGCCAGCATGATTTTCTATCAAGATACCGACAAAACGCTCCATCGACCCGACAATTGCCCGATGCAACATGACCGGCACCTTACGAACATTGTCATCCGCGACATATTCGGCGCCCAGCCGTCCCGGCATCGAGAAATCGACCTGCATGGTGCCGACCTGCCAAGGCCTTCCCAGCGAATCTTTCAAATGGTATTCGATCTTGGGGCCGTAAAAGGCACCCTCGCCCGGCAACTCTTCCCAAGACACGTCGCACGCGCGCAAGGCATTGCGCAAGGTTTCTTCGGCACGGTCCCATACTTCATCCGAGCCAATCCGGTTATCCGGGCGCAATGCGATCTTGATTGAAATGCCGGAAAAACCGAAATCCGCATACACCTGCATCGCCTGCGTATGAAAATCCTTCACTTCATCCTGGATCTGCTCTTCAGTACAGAAGATATGACCGTCATCTTGCGTAAAGCCGCGCACCCGCATGATGCCGTGCAAAGCGCCCGACGGCTCGTTGCGATGGCATTGCCCGAATTCGCCATAACGCAGCGGCAGATCGCGGTAGCTGCGCATGCCGGAGTTGTAAATCTGCACATGCCCGGGGCAATTCATCGGCTTCAACGCATAGTTGCGGTTTTCCGATTCGGTCACGAACATGTTTTCGCGATAATTTTCCCAATGGCCGGTTTTTTCCCACAGGCTGCGGTCCAGAATCTGTGGCGCCTTGACTTCCTGATAACCATTTTCCTGATACACGCGGCGCATGTATTGCTCCACCTGTTGCCAGATGGTCCAGCCCTTCGGATGCCAGAAAATCAAGCCCGGCGCCTCTTCCTGGAAGTGGAACAGGTCGAGTGACTTGCCGAGCTTGCGGTGGTCGCGCTTTTCCGCTTCTTCCAGCATGTGCAGATAAGCTTCCTGCTCTTCCTTTTTGGCCCAGGCAGTGCCATATATGCGCTGCAGCATTTCATTTTTTGAATCACCGCGCCAGTAGGCACCGGCCAGCTTCATCAGCTTGAACACCTTCAGTTTGCCGGTCGATGGCACGTGCGGACCGCGGCACAGATCAGTGAACTGGCCCTCACTATACAGCGACACATCCTGGTCGGCCGGGATCGAAGCAATGATTTCAGCCTTGTAGGCTTCGCCGATCGACTTAAAATAGGCAACCGCTTCATCGCGCGGCAAGACCTTGCGCGTGACCGGCTCATCCTTTTTGGCCAGTTCAGCCATCTTTTTTTCAATCGCCTGCAAATCTTCCGGCGTGAAAGGCCGCTTATAAGCAAAATCATAGTAAAAACCGTTTTCAATCACCGGACCGATGGTGACTTGCGCATCCGGAAACAATTCCTTGACCGCATACGCCAGCAAGTGAGCTGTCGAATGGCGAATCACATCCAGGCCATCGGCATCCTTGTCGGTGACAATCGCCAGATCGGCATCCTGTTCGATCAGATAGGAAGTGTCGACCACTTTGCCATCGACCTTGCCGGCAAGCGCCGCCTTGGCAAGACCGGCGCCGATGCTGGCGGCGACTTGCGCCACCGTGACCGGGGCATCGAATTGGCGTTGGGAACCATCAGGAAGTCGGATTGAAACCATTGTTTTCTCCATGCCGGCAGCCATTTGCCTTCGGCGTTAGAACAAGTAATACATGCACACTGAAAAATGCGGACGAAAAAAAACGCGGACCAGCCGCGTTTTTCATTACTGGAAATGAAAATACCCGACTAGCGTCGCTGAAAATCTGCGGTCGTAGTTCGCGGTGTCATAACCAGATGCCTTTCTCAATCTTACAAGATAATATTCAAAAATTGGCGCAGATGGAGTGATTCACCCACGTTCCGCGGGTCAGCTTGCAAGCCGAACCCTTCGAATCTTGAATGCACACAATGTGCGCTTTCATACTGCAATTGTAAAACTGGCGGAGACGGTGAGATTCGAACTCACGATACAGGTTTAAGCCCATATGCTTCCTTAGCAGGGAAGTGCCTTCGGCCACTCGGCCACGTCTCCACACGACTGCAACGGCATAATTCCACCGTTGAGTACAGCCCCGCATGATAACTTCTCATGCGCACTTGGTCAATAAAACTCTAATGACTAAGTGAATCAAACTTTCTCTAGATCAAATGCCTTATGCAAGGCACGCACAGCCAATTCCATGTATTTTTCGTCGATCAACACCGAAATCTTGATTTCAGACGTCGAAATCATCTTGATATTGATGCCCTCTTCCGACAATGTGCGGAACATTTGCGAAGCGATGCCGACATGGCTGCGCATGCCGACGCCGACTACCGACACCTTGGAAACCTTGGCGTCGCCGGTAATGCTGGCCGCTTCAATGTGGCTCTTGACACTCTTTTCCAACACATCCATTGCCTTGGCGTGATCGCCGCGCGGCACCGTGAAGGTAAAGTCGGTTTTACCATCCACCGACTGATTCTGGATGATCATGTCGACTTCGATATTGGCATCGGCGACCGGGCCCAGAATCTGATAAGCAATGCCTGGCCGGTCGGGCACGCCCAGTACAGTGATCTTTGCTTCATCACGATTGAACGCGATACCGGTAATAGCGGCTTGTTCCATGTGTCTATCTTCCTCAAACGAAATCAGGGTGCCGGAATTTTTTTCCTCTTCCAGCGGTATGAGCGGATCAGTCAGCGACGACAGCACGCGGGTGGGCATCCGGTAATTACCGGCGAATTCCACCGAGCGGATCTGCAAGACTTTCGATCCGAGCGAGGCCATTTCGAGCATCTCTTCAAAGGTGACCGTATTCAGCCGGCGCGCTTCGCTCACCACCCGTGGATCGGTCGTATACACGCCATCGACATCGGTATAAATCAGGCACTCCTGTGCCTGCAAAGCTGCTGCGACAGCGACCGCCGAGGTATCGGAACCGCCCCGCCCCAGCGTGGTGATGTTGCCGGCATCATCCATGCCCTGAAAACCGGTCACGATGACAATCTTGCCGGCATTCAGGTCATTTTTTACCTTGGTATCATCAATCGACTGGATCCGCGCCTTGGTAAAGGCCGAATCGGTCTTGATCGCCACCTGCCAGCCGGCGTACGACACTGCTTGCTTGCCGAGCGATTGCAGGGCCATGGCCAGCAACGCCACCGAGACTTGTTCGCCGGTGGAAGCCAGCATGTCAAGCTCACGCGGATCCGGGTGTGGCATAACCTCCTTGGCAAGTCCGATCAGTCGATTGGTTTCGCCGGACATCGCCGACGGCACCACTACGACCTGATAGCCAGCGTCATGCCATTTGGCAACGCGTTTGGCAACATTTCTGATGCGCTCGGTCGAGCCCATCGAGGTTCCGCCGTATTTGTGAACGATTAAAGCCATAAGAAAAAGGAGTGGCGCAAAGTTGGAAAGAGTATATAAATCAACCCTTTAGTTTACATGCTGCAACGCAGGATGACAAGTAGAAACGATGTCCTTCAATAATGACAAGTCGTGCCATCTCGACTTTATCCGGACAAGCTTCCGATTGGTTCATGCAGCCAACGCAACATGATGCCACCCTTATCCACCATTTCGACATGCTGACAATCCATGCCGATACCGGCGGCATACAGCAGATGACCGCCGGTACTCACCAGCGGCAGGAATTCACGCTCCCATGCCGGAACCTGCATTGCCTGGTAATGATGCTTCAAGCTTCTGGTCGAACGATTGGCGGCGGGCTTCAACTTCTCGCCTCCCTGGCGGTAACTGAGCCGCAGTGACTGCTGACGTAACCACGCCGGGTCAATCCCCTGCGCTGCCGCCTCGAAATGCAGGCTGCCGCCATACTCAGCAAAATGCAGCCGGTCTTCGCCCTGCCAGCAAAATTCAACCGCCGCAATGCTGGCCGGATCGCGCGCCCATTTCGGGGTCACATAAACCCGATTGCGATAGCGCCGAATATCGCAGTCCGGGTGCGACACGCACAGGCGTGCATCGGCTTTCGCCTCCAGCAATTGCGTGCGCATTTCAGTCAACCAGGAAGTCGATGGCATACGGATACCGCCCGCACCGAGCCAGTAACGCAGCAAATTGTCAATCCGGTCTCTGCTTAACTCTTTCAGGCGCTGCAAATCGAGACAGTCGCCATCGGCGCATGTGACCAGATCGTGCTGCGCCAATTCATCAAGCAAGCGTTGCGCCGATTGCATATGGCTGGCGGTACGCGCCAGCCGTTCCTGAAACCCTGGAAAGCCCGCATCCAGCTGCGGCATTACCTGATGCCGCAATGCGTTGCGCGCATAGCGCGGATCATGATTGGATTCGTCAACGATATAGGCGATTGCCTCGTTCGTAGCGTAGCGCTCCAGCTCGCCGCGCGTGCAATCGAGCAGCGGACGCGCCATCCACAATCCGCCATTACCCAGTAAATCTGCAGCAGTATTGGCGCGATCCATGCCGGACAGCCCCGCCACGCCTGAGCCGCGCAACAACTGCAGCAACACCGTCTCGGCTTGATCATCCAGATGATGCGCGGTCAGCAGCAGCGGCACCTGATGGCTACGGCACAAATCACCCAGCGCAGCATAGCGGCTGATGCGGGCAGCTTCTTCCACGCCGCATTTGCCGGCGCCTGCAAGCTGCACTTTGCGTGCGTCAAAAGTAACGTCCAGTCGTTCGGCTTCATTTTTGCAATGCGCAAGCCATGCATCCGCATTCGCACTGATGCCATGGTGAATATGAAACGCAAACAGACGCATGCCGCGCTGCGCCGCATATTGCCGGCTCACATGCAGCAAGACAGAGGAGTCGAGGCCGCCGCTGTAGGCAATCGCCAGCGCAAGCGGACGTTCTGGCGGGGTCTGCAATGGCGACGAAGTGCTGCTGCCGGAAATGCAAACGCGCGTCAGAATGTCTTCCAACGCGCGCTCAAATCCGGCGGCAACTGAAGATGGCTTACTCACACCTTATTCCAGTGGTGTGATTTCCTTGAATTTGCCATAGCTCATCAATTTTTCATGGCGTGCTGCCAGCAAATCCTTGGTTTTCATGCCATGGAACTGACGCAGCGAATCAGCCAGTGCACGCTTTAACATCGAGGCCATCTGCTTCGGATCCCGATGGGCGCCGCCCAGCGGTTCGTTGATGATCTTGTCGATCAGATTCACTGCCTTGAGTCGATGTGCAGTCAAACCGAGCGCATCGGCCGCATCGCTGGCACGTTCCGCCGTCTTCCACAAGATGGAAGCGCAACCTTCCGGAGAAATCACCGAGTATGTTGCATATTGCAGCATCAGCACTGCATCGCCGACCGCAATCGCCAATGCGCCGCCGGAGCCGCCTTCACCGATGATGGTGGCAATCAACGGCACTTTCAGCTCGGCCATCACATACAGGTTGTGTCCGATCGCTTCCGATTGACCGCGCTCTTCGGCATCGATGCCCGGAAAGGCGCCCGGCGTATCGACAAAGGTAAAGATCGGCAAACCGAATTTTTCTGCCAGCTTCATCAGACGCATGGCCTTGCGATAGCCTTCCGGCTTGGGCATGCCGAAATTGCGCATGGCCCGCTCCTTGGTATCGCGGCCTTTCTGATGGCCGATCACCATGCAGGCCTGGCCATTGAAGCGCGCCAAGCCACCGACGATCGACAGGTCATCGGCAAATGAACGGTCACCGTGCAATTCATGGAAATCGGTGAAAATTTCATTCACGTAATCCATCGTGTACGGACGTTGCGGATGACGGGCGATTTGCGAGACTTGCCACGGCGTCAGCTTGGCATAGATATCCTTAGTCAACTGCTGACTTTTTTTCGACAGTCGCTCGATTTCCTCAGAAATATCGACCGCAGAATCATCTTGCACAAAGCGCAACTCTTCAATCTTGGAATCCAGTTCCGCAATCGGCTGTTCGAAGCTCAAAAACGTGGTTTTACTCATCCTATTTCCTTCAATATTCTACCGGCACGGGTTCCAGGCTGCGCCATATATACCAGGTCGCCACTGTACACCAAGGGGCCCAGTTGGCTGCCACCTCCCGCATATCGCTACGGGAGACTGGTTCTCCTGAGAAATAATTTACGCTAATGCCTTTAAGTAAGCCCAAGTCATCCAGGGGCAAAATATTCGGTCGCAACAGATTAAATATCAAAAACATCTCTGCTGTCCAGCGACCAATACCGCGAATCTGTATCAGTTCGGCAATCACCGACTCGTCTTCCATCTGCATCCATTGGTCGGCATGCACTTTTTTATCCTTGAAATGCTGGGCCAGATCAAGGATATATTCCGTTTTGCGCTTGGATATGCCGCACAAGGCGAGGCTGTCGCCAGCTTTTAACACCTGTGCCGGCGTACATTTCGGACACATTGCCAAGAACCGCTGCCAGATGGTTTCTGCCGCCTTGACTGATATTTGCTGGCCGACGACTGAACGCGCCAGCGTCGTGAATGGTTCGCCCCGTCCAACCAGATGCAAATCGCCGAACTGCGGAATCAGCTTGCGCATGATGCGGTCTCGCTTCATCAGTTCGGCCTTGGCATCTTCCCAATAAGATGGCACAAAGACGACGGCATCGCTCTGGATGGATTTTGCCATACCCACTACGCCCTTCGCCATTCGGTGACGCCCCCCGGCTTATCTTCCAGAATAATGCCATCGGCCAAGAGCTCGGCGCGCAAACGGTCGGCTTCGGCAAAATTCCTGGCCTTTTTGGCGGCAGCACGGGCATCGATACGAGCCACGATGGATGCGTCGAATGCATCATCGCCACCCGCCTGGCTTGGCACGGCTTGCAAAAACTGCTGCGGGCTGCGTTCCAGCAAGCCAATGATGCCTGCCAGTGACTTTAACTGTCGCACTAGTGCCGATGACCGGGATTTATTGACTTCATTAGCCAGCTCGAACAACACGGAAATTGCCAGCGGCGTATTGAAATCATCATTCATCGCTTCGGCAAAACGTGCCGCGTACGCTTCCTGCCAGTCCAGCGGCGCGCCATCCGGCAGCGCCTCTTTCAAGGCGGTGTACAGCCGTGTCAGTGCTCCTTTTGCATCGTCCAGATGGGCATCCGAATAATTCAACGGACTGCGGTAATGCGCACGCAGAATAAAAAAACGCACGACTTCGGCATCGTATTTCTTGAGAATTTCACGGATGGTAAAGAAATTGCCGAGCGATTTCGACATTTTTTCATTGTCGACACGCACAAACCCGTTATGCATCCAGTAATTCACAAACGGGTGTTGATGCGCCCCTTCGGATTGGGCAATTTCGTTTTCATGGTGTGGAAACTGCAGGTCGGCGCCGCCGCCATGGATATCAAATTGCTCGCCGAGCAAATCGCACGACATGGCTGAGCATTCGATATGCCAGCCAGGACGGCCGCTGCCCCATGGGGATGCCCACTTCACCTCTTCCGGCTCGGATTGCTTGGCGGCCTTCCACAAAACGAAGTCAAGCGGATCGCGCTTGCCGGTGTTGACATCGACTCGTTCGCCGGCACGCAAATCATCCAGCGACTTGCCCGACAATTTGCCGTAGCCGGGAAAATCGCGCACCGAATAATTGACGTCGCCATCTGTCGCCCTGTAAGCCAGGCCGTTTTTTTCCAGTTTGCCGATCAAACCCAACATCTGCGGCACATAATCGGTGGCACGCGGCTCATGATCCGGTTTCTGCACGCCCAGCGCTGCCGCATCCTCATCCATGGCCGCAATAAATCGTCCGGTCAATTGCGAAATCGTTTCGCCATTTTCCACAGCACGCCGGATGATCTTGTCATCGATATCGGTAATGTTACGCACATAGGTAACCTCAAAGCCCGAGGCGCGCAGCCAGCGCTGCACCATATCGAACACTACCATCACCCGGCCATGACCCAGATGGCAAAAATCATACACAGTCATGCCGCATACATACATGCGAACATGACCGGCCTGAATCGGGGTAAAAGGCTGCTTATCACGCGCTAGCGTGTTAAAGATCTTAAGAGCACTCATGGGGCAATTATCTGTTTCGACTTCGTCATGCACGGCGTCGTGTATCAAGGTTTATTTCCGCTGGCATTCAGTGCTGACATCACACCAAGCTAACAGCCAAAACCCTGTGGAGGTGCAGTTTTGATAAAATGTTTTCTTTTGCGGCAGTATATCATTGATGAAATCGATATTTGCCTGCCGTACAGCAAGACAAGCTGCGGTCTTTATTTAAGCATTATTTGAACTGCAATCAGTTGAACTGCAATCGAAAGCCGTCCCGACATTCGCCGCCGTCTTTCACCGCCGGGAAAAATTTCCCGGTTAAGACTGGAGAAAATTGGGAAGGAGAGAGTACCACCTTACCGTTTTTTGACCAAATCTGAGGATTTTTATATGTTTGCATTGCGCCGTCGCCTTTTCCTGATATTGGGCAGCCTGACGATAGCTTCTTCCTTGTCCATCGCTCACGCAGCCGATGCGCCACGTGTCGTGTTGAAAACCAGCATGGGCGATATCGTGCTTGAGCTGAATGCCGAAAAAGCGCCGAAGACGGTCGAGAATTTTTTACAGTATGTGAAAAGCGGCCATTATTCAGACACTATTTTTCACCGCGTGATCGAGAACTTCATGATCCAGGGTGGCGGCTTTGACAAGGACATGAAGCAAAAGCCGGCCAATGCCCGGGTTGAAAACGAAGCCAAGAATGGCTTGAAAAATGATGCCTACACGGTCGCGATGGCGCGCACCTCGGATCCGCATTCCGCATCTGCACAGTTTTTCATCAATACCAAAGACAATGATTTCCTGAACTATCCGGGCCAGGATGGCTGGGGTTATACCGTATTCGGCAAAGTCGTCAAGGGCAAGGAAGTCGTCGACAAGATCAAGTCGGTACCGACCGCCAATAACGGCATGCACGCCAATGTGCCGACGACACCGGTGGTGATCCACTCAGCATCCATTGCCAAATAAATTTACGAACAAGTTTTGCCATTATCAATTTTTGAATAAGGACTATCATGGCTGTCATCCTCACTACTAATCACGGCAAGATCAAACTGGAACTCGACGCGGAAAAAGCACCGAAGACGGTCGAGAATTTTCTCGCTTACGTTCGCGCCGGCCATTACGACAACACCATCTTTCATCGCGTGATCGACGGCTTCATGATCCAGGGCGGCGGATTCGAACCTGGCATGAAGCAAAAACCGACCAATGAGCCGGTTGAAAACGAAGCCAAGAATGGTCTGAAAAACGAGCCATACAGCGTTGCAATGGCACGTACCTCGGATCCGCATTCCGCATCTGCACAGTTTTTCATCAATATCAAGAACAATGATTTCTTGAACTATCCGGGCCAGGATGGCTGGGGTTATACCGTATTCGGCAAAGTCACCGAAGGTACCGATGTTGTCGACAAGATCAAGTCGGTCAAAACCACCCGCACCGGCATGCACGCCGATGTACCGGTTGAAAATGTCGTGATTGAAAAAGCCGAAGTCGTCTGATCCCGGAACATTCGCCTATCCGTTACTCAGGCACCCGCAATGATTAGCCCTCCTACCAAAGCGGCAGCGCAACCGACCACGGTTGCGCTTTTTGTTTCGGACATTCATTTGCATGAATCGCTGCCAAAAACCACTGCGGCATTCCTGGATTTTCTTTTGCATCATGCGCGCAATGCATCGCAGCTTTATTTGCTGGGTGACCTGTTCGAATACTGGGCCGGCGACGATGACATGGCCAATCCGTACAACCGGCAGGTGGTGGACGCGTTGCGCCGGCTTAGCGATGCCGGCGTGGCGTTGTACTGGATTGCCGGCAACCGTGATTTCCTGGTCGGCGAAGCCTTTGCCAGAGCAACCGGCATCACCCTGTTGCCGGATCCGCATGTGACCACTATCGCCGGACAACGGATCACGCTGACCCATGGCGACGCCCAGTGTACCGACGATGTCGGCTACATGGCGTTTCGGAATCAGGTACGTGCGCCGCTATGGCAACAGGCGTTCCTTGATCAGCCGCTGGCACAGCGCAAAGCGATCATCGAAGGCATGCGTGATCAAAGCCGCGTTGCGCAGCAGTCCAAATCATGCGAGATCATGGATGTCAATCAGGCGGCCATCAGCACGCTGTTCGCAGCCACTGAAAGCAGCGTGATGATCCATGGGCACACCCATCGTCCGGCACGCCATCAAACTGGGCAGCAAGACGACATGCAAGTGCGGTATGTGTTACCGGATTGGGATTGTGATGTCGATCCGCCGCGCGGCGGCTGGATCGCCGCCAGTTCGGACGGCGTGATTATGCAGCATGACCTCAACGGCCACGAACAGAAATAATACTGACGGCTTATTCAACCAGTTTATTAAGTTGATCCGGATCGAATTTCTCAAGCTCGGGCAACAGCTCGCAGCCAATACCGGAGCTCTTCAAGGCTTCCATGATCTTCATGATCTGATGTTCCTGGGTCGCCGCATTATCAATCAAGCCATGCAAGGCCTTTGATAAGGGATCATCCGCGGCGGTAGTCAAGCCATACGCGGAAAACATGCGGGCCGCTGCCTCTTCACGGAAATTCTGGACATCTTTCTGGATGATCCGGGCCGGGTTACCGACCGCAGTGGCGCCTGCCGGCACTTCCTTGGCAACCACGGCATTCGAACCAATCTTGGCACCCTCCCCGATGGTAAAACCACCCAGCACCTTGGCGCCAGCACCCACAATCACGCCGCGTCCAAGCGTCGGATGGCGTTTGGCCCCCTTGTTGAGCGATGTACCGCCCAGGGTCACACCCTGGTAAATCGTGCAATCATCGCCGACCTCCGCCGTTTCCCCGATCACCACGCCGAAGCCGTGGTCGATGAACACCCGCCGACCGATGGTAGCGCCGGGGTGAATTTCGATTGCAGTCAACAGACGGGCAATCTGTGAAATGAAGCGGCTCAGCCATTTCAGGCCATGTCGCCAGCACCAGCTTGCCCAGCGATGCATGATGATTGCATGCAGGCCCGGATAGCACGTCAGTACTTCCCATGCAGTACGGGCGGCCGGATCACGTTCAATGATGCTGGCGATATCTTCACGCAGGCGGCTAAACATAAAAATCGTTATGGTTTTGGATTCATAATGGTAGCGTGTTCAGGCGAGCTTTGCTGGCAAATGCATATCTGAAACGCCTGACGGTATCAAACCGGACTGAGCATCTTGACCCGCAGAGTGCAGCGCATGCAGGAGACTCTATGCCTTATCCCTTGACCATGCGCTGGCGGCGCGCCTCGAACAGACACACGCCGGTAGCAACCGAAACATTCAGGCTTTCCACTGACCCAAACATGGGAATGCTGACCAGCACGTCACAATTTTCCCGCGTCAGGCGGCGCATGCCTTCGCCTTCCGAACCCATGACCAGCGCGACCGGTCCGGAAAAATCACCTTGATACAGATTTTTTTCCGCATCGTCATCCGTGCCGATCAGGAAAATATCGCGCTCCTTGAGTTCGCGCATGGTGCGCGCCAGATTGGTGACGGTAATGTAGGGAACCGTCTCGGCAGCGCCGCTGGCAACCTTGGCTGCGGTGGCATTCAGTCCCACGGCACGGTCTTTGGGCGCAATCACTGCATGTGCGCCGGCGCCGTCAGCTGCGCGCAGGCAGGCGCCCAGATTATGCGGATCGGTGATGCCATCCAGGACCAGCAACAGAGGCGGGCCTTCGATCACGTCGAGCAATTCATCCAGATTGCGAGCCAGAGACAATTCGCCCGCCTTGGCCACCACGCCCTGATGGCGGCGCGTGCCGACCATATTGTTCAAACGCTGGTCATCAGCCTGGACAATGCGGACATTGACCGCCTTGGCAGCATTGATCAAATCATGCATGCGCCGGTCATGGCGACCGGCATCGATATAGATTTCTTCTACTGAACTGGCTTCATGCCGCAAGCGCGCGGTGACCGCATGAAAGCCGAAAATCATTTTGCTCTTCATTTTTATCGTTTTTTCTTGCTGGATTTGCTGGCCGGCCGAATCGAGCGCGGTTTGGCGGCGGCGCCGGACGTTGATTTGGCGCCTTTCGCGCCTTTCGCACCCTTCGCAGCAGTCGTCCTGGCCGGTGGCGTCGCCTTCGCATCCGGCTTGGCCTTGCTCTTCTTGCTGCGTGGCTGCTGCTCGCTGTCGGCGCGCTTGGCCTCGTTCTTCAACAAGGTGCGAATACCCGGTTCCTGCACCAGGCGCAAGTCGATCTTGCGTGCATCCAGGTCGACCCGGCTGACTTGAACCGTCACCCGGTCAGTCAACTGGTAACGGATGCCGGTGCGCTCGCCGCGCAGTTCATGGCGCGCGTCATCGTACTGGAAATAATCGGCGCCCAGATCGGTCACATGCACCAGTCCCTCGATATACAGCGCATCGAGCTGCACAAAGATGCCGAAGGTAGCGACGCCCGAAATGGTGCCGGTGAATTCCTCGCCCAGCTTGTCGCGAATGAAATAGCATTTCAGCCATGCCTCGACATCGCGCGACGCCTCGTCGGCACGGCGTTCATTGGCCGAGCAATGGATGCCAATGGCTTCCCAGATCGCCAGTTCGCCTTCACTTTTCTTTTTGCCGGCAGCCTTGTCCTGTGCCTGCATCTTGCGCGCAGCCGGCGACAGCATGGTGTTCAGTACACTGGTGTCGATGGCTTTAGGCGAATAACGCTTGCCCTGCAAAATCGCCTTGATCGCGCGATGCGTCAGCAAATCCGGATAACGCCTGATCGGGCTGGTGAAATGCGCATAGGCTTCGTAGGACAAGCCGAAATGGCCGATATTGTCAGGGCTGTAGACCGCCTGCTGCATCGAGCGCAGCAGCATGGTTTGCAGCAGGACCGCATCCGGGCGCAATTTAATTTTTGGCATCAGCTCCGCATAATCAGACGCCGCCGGCGTATCGCCTCCGCCCAGATGCAGGCCGACCTGTTTCAGGAACGTGCGCACCTGCGTGAGCTTTTCCTTGGTCGGACCGGCATGAACCCGATAGACGCCCGGATGCTCATGCCGCTGCAGCAAATCCGCAGCACAGACATTGGCTGCCAGCATGCATTCTTCAATCAACCGGTGCGCATCATTGCGGGTTCTGGGCAAGATCTTCTCGATCTTGCCGGCTGCATTGCAGACAATATAGGTTTCGGTGGTTTCAAAATCGATCGCGCCGCGCGCCTGGCGCGCCTGCAGCAATGCCTGAAAAACCTCATACAGATGCTGCAGATGCGGCACCAGGGCTACCCGCTTGGCAGCTTCAACGCCCTTGGTATTGCCCAGGATCGCCGCCACTTCGGTATAGGTCAGCCGTGCCGCAGAATGAATGACTGCCGGATAAAACTGATACGCCTTGATTTCACCCTTGGCGGTAATGACGGCATCGCAGACCAAGGTCAGGCGATCCACAGCCGGATTCAATGAACACAAACCATTCGATAATTTTTCCGGCAGCATCGGGATTACCCGGCGCGGAAAATAAACCGAGGTGCTGCGCTCGATCGCATCCTGATCCAATGCGTCGTTCGGCTTCACATAGTTACTGACATCCGCAATCGCGACGATCAATCGATAAGCTGAAGCGCGCCCGATTTTGACCGGCTCGCAATAGACCGCATCATCGAAATCACGTGCATCCTCGCCATCAATGGTCACAAGCGGAATATCGCGCAAATCGACCCGGTCCTTCAGTTCGGCTTCGAGTACTTCACTGGGCAATTTTGCCGCAAGTTTTTTCGCCGCTTCGGAAAATTCATGTGGAACACCATACTTACGTACGGCAATCTCGATTTCCATGCCTGGATCGTCAATATCGCCCAACAATTCGGCAATTTTGCCAACCGGCTGTGCATAGCGTGAGGGCTGCTCAATCAGTTCGACACTGACCACCTGTCCGGATTTTGCCTTGCCGGGGGAACCAGACAGAATGATATCCTGGCCGATCCGCTTATCTTCCGGCGCCACAATCCAGACACCATTTTCATTCAGCAGACGTCCAATCACATGCGTATTGGCACGCGTAACAACTTCGACGATCGTGCCTTCCGGCCGTCCTCGCTTATCAGTGCCGATGACCCGGGCCTGCACCCGATCGCCATTGAGCACTTTCTGCATTTCCTTTTCAGGCAGGAAAATATCGCCACTGCCATCATCCGGAATCAGGAAACCATAACCATCCCGATGACCGCTCACGCGGCCCTCGATGAAACTGGTCTGATGCGCCAGCTGATACAGTCCACGCCGGTCCGGCTTGATCTGCCCGTCGCGTTCCATCGCGTTCAAGCGGCGCGTCAAGCCGTCCATCTCCTCATCCTTGACGCCAAGGGTCTGGGCAAGAGTGGCAGCGTCCTGTGGTTCGGAAGCGGTACGTAAAACGCCGAGAATTTCCTCGCGGCTAGGAATGGTATAAAGATATTGGCTCAAAAGCAGTTTCAAATATTAGTTGTTGTTCAAGCTCTTAGTGTAGCGGACTAGCATAAAGTTTGCCTAACCAATCGATGGTTTGCGCCAAGTATAAATTATTTATATACGGCTATTGATTGACATATCGATGCATTCCGCTATAATCTCGGCTTCGTTAGGCCCACGTGGCGGAATTGGTAGACGCGCATGGTTCAGGTCCATGTGCCGCAAGGTGTGGGGGTTCGAGTCCCTCCGTGGGCACCAAAAATACAAAAGGTTCGCTTCGGCGGACCTTTTTTATTTTAGGGGCACACGAGCAAAGCGCCTTCGCGCTTTGCGGGAGGG
>JAKFFK010000257.1:0-8593 GCA_036675285.1 Paucimonas sp.
GCCGGTCGGCACCCACGAAACCCTGCTCGCCTATCTGGTGCGCCGCCTGCTGGAAAACGGCGCCAACACCTCGTTCGTCAACCGCATCGCCGACCCCGCGATATCGATCGAGGAACTGGTCGAAGATCCGGTCGCCCGGATCGAGGCGATGGCCGCTGCCGAAGGCGGCGCCGGCTTGCCGCATCCGCGCATTCCGCTGCCGCACGCGCTGTACGGCGCTGCCCGCGCCAATTCGGCCGGCATCGACCTGGCCAATGAACATCGGCTCGGTTCGCTGTCGAGCGCGCTGCTCGTCAGCAGCCATGCCGACTGGTACGCGCGGCCGATGCTTGGCTGTCCAGTGGTCGAGCGCCCGGGTGCAGCGGTGCAAAACCCGGCCGACCACCGTGACATCGTCGGTCATGTGCAGAACGCCACGCCCGACGATGCCGCTGCTGCGGTCCAGGCAGCGCTCGCCGCGGCACCGATCTGGCAGTCGACGCCGCCGGCGGAACGCGCTGCCGTACTGGAGCGCGCGGCTAACCTGATGGAAGCGCAAATCCAGCCGTTGATCGGCCTGCTGGCGCGCGAAGCCGGCAAGTCCTTTGCCAACGCGATTGCCGAAGTGCGCGAGGCAGTCGATTTCCTGCGCTATTACGCGCTTCAAGTGCGTGAAGATTTCGCCAACGACAGCCACCGGCCGCTTGGGCCCGTGGTATGCATCAGTCCGTGGAACTTCCCGCTGGCGATCTTCACCGGCCAGGTCGCCGCCGCGCTTGCGGCCGGCAACACCGTGCTTGCCAAGCCGGCCGAACAGACACCGCTGGTCGCCGCGCAGGCGGTGCGCATCCTGCTGCAGGCCGGCATTCCGGCAGGCGTGGTGCAGCTGCTGCCAGGCGAGGGCAATGTGGTCGGCGACGCGCTGGTGCGCGACCATCGCGTCAAGGGCGTGATGTTTACCGGCTCCACCGAGGTCGCCGGCATCCTGGCCTGCAACTTGGCCGGACGCCTTGATAGCCACGGCCGGCCGGTGCCGCTGATCGCCGAGACCGGCGGCCAGAACGCCATGATCGTCGACTCTTCGGCGCTGACCGAGCAAGTGGTCGGCGATGTGCTCACTTCCGCGTTCGACAGTGCCGGCCAGCGCTGCTCGGCCTTGCGCGTGCTGTGCGTGCAGGTTGACGTCGCCGAGCGCGTGATCGCCATGTTGAAGGGCGCGATGGCCGAATACCGTCTCGGCAATCCGGATAACCACAACGTCGACATCGGCCCGGTGATCGATGCTGAAGCGAAAGCCGGGATCGACCGGCACATCCAGGCCATGCGCGCCAAAGGTCGCCGCGTGCACCAGATCGCCCGCAGCGAGGATGCGGAGCTGCAGCACGGCACGTATGTGGCGCCAACCCTAATCGAACTCGACAGCCTGGATGAACTCGAGCGTGAAATATTTGGTCCGGTGCTGCATGTGCTGCGCTACCGGCGCGAGGATCTCGACACGCTGCTCGACCAGATCAACGCCACCGGCTACGGCTTGACGCTGGGCATGCATACGCGCATCGACGAGACCATCGCCAGAGTGGTGGAGCGCGCCCATGCCGGCAATATCTACGTCAACCGTAACATGGTCGGCGCAGTGGTCGGGGTGCAGCCATTCGGCGGCGAAGGCTTGTCCGGCACCGGCCCCAAGGCCGGCGGCCCGTTGTACCTGTATCGATTGCTGTCGACCCGTCCGGCCGACGGCGCGTGCCGCACATTTGCGCGCATGGATGCCGGCAGTCCGGCCGACCAGCAGTTGCGCAGCACGCTGCAGGCGCGTCACGGCGAGCCGCTGGCAGCCTTGAAGCAGTGGGCGACGCAGCAGGGATTGGACGAGCTTGCCAGCCAGTGCGACAGCTTTGCAGTGCTGTCGCAAAGCGGCCTGGCGCGCATCCTGCCGGGGCCGACCGGCGAGCGTAATACCTATCGCCTGCTGCCACGGGAAAACGTGCTCGGCCTGGCCGACAACCAAGCTGACCGGCTGTGCCAGCTGGTTGCCGCGCTGGCGGTGGGCAGCACACTGCTCTGGCAAGATGACGAAGCCGCGCGTGCGCTGCACGCCAAGCTGCCGCCGGCAGTGCGTGCGCGCATCCGGCTGGTGGCGGACTGGCGCGCCGGTGATGAGTGTTTCGACGCGGTCATGCACCACGGCGACAGCGACCAGCTGCGCGCGGTGTGCGAGCAGGTGGCGCAACGCGCCGGGCCGATCATTGGCGTGATTGCGCTGGCTCAGGGCGAGACCGCGCTGCCGCTTGAACGGCTGCTGATCGAGCGCACGGTCAGCGTCAATACCGCTGCCGCCGGCGGCAATGCCAGCCTGATGACCATCGGTTGAAAAAACAAATGATCATCAGCTGATTATCCATTGTGCATCGTCACAGCTTTTGCCGAAGCCAGATACAGGAAACCCGTGTATGCAATCCGAAGACCATAACGTCACCCATATTTCCTTTGCCGAGCTCTGCGCGCTGCTGGCGCGCATTTTCGAGCGTCACGGCACTTCGCCCGAGGTGGCGGCGATCCTTGCCGACAACTGCGCCAGCGCCCAGCGCGACGGTGCCGACAGTCACGGCATCTTTCGCATCCCCGGCTATGTTGCCACGCTTGCCAGCGGCTGGGTAGATGGCCAGGCGGTGCCGGAAGTCAAGGATGCCGCGCCCGGCTTTGTCGTGGTGAATGCGAACAATGGCTTCGCCCAGCCGGCACTGGCGGCAGCACGCGCGCTGCTGCTGGAAAAGGCCCGTGCCAACGGCATCGCGCTGCTGGCAATTCATAATTCGCATCACTTCGCCGCGCTGTGGCCGGATGTCGAGCCGTTTGCCCGCGAAGGACTGGTGGCACTGTCCTTCGTCAACAGCATGGCATGCGTGGTGCCGCATGGCGGCCAGCAGGCGCTGTTCGGCACCAACCCGATCGCTTTCGCCGCACCGCGCGAAGGTCACGACCCGCTGGTGTTCGATCTTGCCACCAGCGCAATCGCCAACGGCGACGTGCAAATCGCCGCGCGTGAAGGCCGGCAACTGCCGCAAGGCTACGGCGTCGATCGCGATGGTCAGCCGACCTGCGATCCAAAGGCGATGCTCGATGGCGGCGCGATGCTGCCGTTCGGCGGTTACAAAGGTTCGGCATTGTCGATGATGGTCGAGCTGCTGGCGGCGGCACTCACTGGTGGCAATTTCTCGTTCGAGTTTGACTGGTCCGGTCATCCGGGTGCGCAGACGCCGTGGACTGGTCAGCTATTGATCGTGATCGATCCGGCCAAGGGCGCAGGCCACAACTTTGCCCAGCGCACCGAAACCCTGGTGCGCCAGATGCAGGCTGCCGGGCAGCCACGTCAGCCTGGCGACCGCCGCTACTTTCAGCGCGCGCAGGCAGAGCGCGAAGGCATCGCGATTGCCAGCGGCGAGCTGACCCGGTTGCGCGAACTGGCCGGACAGGCTTGAATCTTGCCAGGGTAGCTGCAAGCAAGATCCAGAGAGAGCCGTTTCTTCCGGTACGACTGCCGTCGTGCCGCCAATTTACAAAAATCCTGTCGCGCCGCTGCATACCATCCAGTCAAGCGCTGAACTGGCTTGCGGCGGCGCCGGCGTGGTGCCAGCAGCGGCGATCAGCACGGTAAGCCAAGACGCAAATCTGCCGCACAAATTGCAGTGCAAGGAAGTAGGGCGGTTCACTGGTGAGAGGCGCCAGGCGGCCAAAACCACATCGGCACAAGCTTTTCCTTTGAATGCCCACCCTGTCAGCCTTCCTTGGTTAAATATTGTTTCAAAGCACTATCCAAACGGAGAGTAGATTGCTTATTGGAAACGCTCTACAGTACACTGGTTCGCAGGCAAATCATTTCATTTGCCGGACTTGGTTTCCATCTCTGTTAGATAGAAACTAAGCGAATCGTCATGTCAGTGCCAGTTGTACAAATAATAACAAGACCTACCCCGCATTCCAATAATATTGAGGAGACACCATGTTGAACCAAACTTTTTCCCTGCGCCATTTGTTGATCGCTGCCGCACTGGCCGTAACCGGCGCTGCTTCCCAGGCTGCCTGCCTGGATAGTGTCGTGCTGGTGCACGGCAATACCGCTTATCCATCCGCCTGGAACAGCACGGTCAGCACGCTGAAGAGTCGCGGTTATGTCGATTCGCAACTGTTCCGGCCGAGCTGGGGATCGAAAACCAATGCCGGCAGCAATGACCACAATGCGACCAATACCAATGTCGTCAAGACCGCGCTGCAGCAAGCCAAGGCAGCTTCCTGCACTGGCAAGATCGACGTAATCGGCCATTCGATGGGCGTGACGCTGGCGATGAAGGCGATCAATGAACTCGGCTATGCCGGCAATGTGAACACCTTTGTCAGCGTGGCTGGTGCCCAGCACGGCTTGAATTCCTGCGGCGTTTATCCGTTCAACGTAGCGTCCGCGACCTGCGGCTCGAACGGCCTGTCGATCAACAGCCCGTTGATCAACTCGGTGCGCAACAAGCGCTACGGCACCAAGATGTATTCGATCAAGAGCTGGATGGATGAAATCGTCTGCATGGGTAGCTGCTATGTGTATGGCTCGCATACCAGCAACGTCGACCTGCAGAATGCGACTTACGACTATGCGCTGGGCCACTTCGGCTTGCAAACCTATACCACCAGCAAACAGGCTGATTTGCTGATGAACTAGATCGATTGCCAGCCGCGCCCGGGTCTGTGACCCGGGCGCGGCTGCACAAAGCCCTGCTGCGCCATGATCCCTGGCGCAGCAGGGCTTTTTTTTATAATCGGGGATTTTTAAAGCGGTATGCCGGCCAGGATTCGCATCGCCATGCCACTGCGAGGCACTATGCTTTTGGTGTGCTCCAGGGCCGGCACGGCACTGGCTTGCCCAGCCCATAGCCTTGGGCAAAGTCGACTTTCAATGCGCGCAGCATCGCCAGGATCGCATCATTTTCGACAAACTCGGCAACAGTTTGCAAGCCCATGGTATGGCCGATATTGTTGATCGCTTCCACCATTGCGGCATCGGACGCATCGGTGACCATGTCTTTCACAAAGCCGCCATCGATTTTCAGATAGTCGACCGGCAGATGCTTCAGGTATGCAAACGAAGACATGCCGCTGCCAAAGTCATCCAGCGCAAACTTGCAGCCGACGGCGCGCAATTCATTGATGAAGCCGGTGGCCTGGCTGAGGTTGGCGATCGCCACGGTTTCGGTAATTTCAAAGCACACCTTGTGCGCCGGAATTTTGTGCAGATCAAGTTCATGCAGGATGAAAGACAGAAAATGCGGATCCGATAGCGAGGCGCCGGACAGGTTGATCGCGCACATTTCCAGTTCATCATCCGGATCAGGGCATAGATTATCAAATTCGGCAAAGGCATTCGAGATGACCCAGCGGTCCACTGTCGGCATCAGGCCGAACCGTTCGGCTGCCGGCAAAAAGGCGCCGGGTGGCACCAGCTTGCCCTCTTCATCGCATAGCCGCAATAGCAGTTCGAAATGTGCGCCCTGGCGGACAGCGCTTGTATTCAAGGGCACGATTTTCTGGCAATACAATTGCAGCCGGTTGTCCTGGATCGCCTGGCGCAACCGGCTGACCCAGTGCATTTCACCCTGGCGAATACTGATGGCCCGGTCATCGGCGTGGCCGACATGGATCCGGTTCCGGCCGTTTTCCTTGGCGATATAGCAGGCGCTGTCTGCCGCCGAAAATATTTCCGACACTGTCATGTTGCCATTGCCGAAATTGACGATGCCGATACTCAAGCTGACGGCAAAGGTATTGCCTTGCCAGACGAAGCGAAAATCGCTGGCCAGTTCGCGCAGATTTTCCGCAATCGCGGCAGCTGGGCCCGGCGGACAGTTTTCCAGCAGGATGCCGAATTCGTCGCCGCCCAGCCGCGCCAGGGTATCGCCGGCGCGCAGTTTGCTTTGCAATAGCGCGCTCAAGGTGCACAGCAATTCGTCACCGGCACCATGGCCCGATGTATCGTTGACGATCTTGAACTGGTCCATGTCGATGTACAGAAACGCATGCTGCTTGCCCTGGGCAAGTGAAGTCTGTACCGCCTGCTGCAGTTTGTTTTCAAACTCACGTCGGTTGACCAGGCCGGTCAATTCATCATGGGTTGCCTGGTAAGACAGTTGCGCTGCAATCTGACGCGAGCGGCTGACATCGTGAAAGGCCAGCACGATACCGGTAATATTGCCCTCGGCATCGCGGATCGGCGCGGCAGTTTCCTCGATGGCGAATTCCTTGCCGCCTTTGCCAACCAGTACTGCATTGCCCAGCAAGGGAACCGTTTCGCCGGTATCCAGCACCTTGTCAACCGGGTTCGGGATCGGTGCGCGCGAAAAATCATCGACCACTTGAAATACATCGCGCAGCAGCAAGCCTTTGGCATCGATGCTGCGCCACCCGGTCATTTGTTCGGCAACCGGATTCAGGTAATCGACGTGGCCGTTCACATCGGTGGTGATGACGCCATCGCCGATCGATTGCAACGTGACTGTGGCGCGTTCTTTTTCTGCCAGTAGCGCTGCCGTGCGTTCTTCAATGCGCTGTTCCAGGATCCGGTTGGCTTGTTCCAGCTGCGTCTGCGCATGGTCGCGTTCCCGCCGCAGGCGGATCACGGAAATGCCATGAGACAAGTCGCTGGCAACTTCACTCAACAGTTCGACTTCCTGCGGATCGAAACGGTCCGATTCCGATGAATAAAAGCCGATCGCGCCAATGATCTTGCCTTCTACAATGAGTGGCAGACCCAGCAGCGAATTGTAATGATAAGCCATCGCAGCATCGCGCCAGACGTCCATGAAACCGGGTACTTCGCGCGCATTGCGGATGATCGCCGGCGCCCCACTGCGAATCGCCCGGCCGAACACGCCATGTCCTTGCGGGACATCGGCTGACCAGGATACCTTGTCGATGCCCAGATTGCCTTCCGAGAAACCGACCTTGGCCATCGGTTTAACCGTTTTATACTCATCATCGATGGCATAACCAATCCAGGAATGGGTATAGCCGCCAGCGCCCACCATGGTGCGGCAAATGGCCTCCAGCAACGCCTGTTCATCTTTTGCCCGAATCACAGCCCGGCTGCACGCGCTCAAGGTTTGCAATACCCGCACGTAGCGTGTATTGAACTCTTGTCCGGCCTCCTCGGCAAACTGCTTGATTAAATGATTGTCCATTTTTTATATTTCTTTGCAGTACCGATGAGAATAGTACAAAACCAGCAGCATTCAAAGCGTGTCAGCCGGCTTTCAGTGGTTCATGGCGATAAAACGACAATGGCATCCAGCGGCGCAGGCGACAAGGCAGACCGGAATTTGGCAAAAACTGTCTATGCCGCTATTTGGTGCAGCATGCATTTGACAGGCTCATGCAGCCAATTCAGGCGAACCCGATTACTAATTCGCGTCATCCACTGCAATGAGCGCTTTGCTCTTGCCCAATTGGTCCGGCACGGTGCGTGCGCAGCGGCGTGGTGGTTGCGTGAGCATCGATTGAAGCCTTAAGACGAGGATCGGGATAGTTTGTGCTTGCCGGCCTGGCGATCGAGCGCTCCCGCAGCTATGGCGATAACTGCGTGGGATAATAACCAAAGAAACTATCTTTCAATCCCGGATTTCATTTTTATCAATGCGTATGAGCTATCGAAGCAGGATCCATGGTTTTCTGATTGCCTGTCTGATGCTGGTCGCCATGCCGATGGCCAGCGCCCAGCAATTGCCCGTGGCAGTGGCGCAAGCCCTGCATGCTGCCGGCATCCCTGTCGAAGCGGTGGGCGCCATGGTCCAGGAAGTTTCTTCCGCAACGTCGCTGGTAGCTGTCAACCGGGACTTGCCGCTGAACCCGGCTTCGACCATGAAATTGGTCACCACCAAAGCGGCGCTGGACTTGCTGGGCCCGGCCTATACCTGGAGCACGCAAGCCTATGCCAGCGGCGTGCAAGCCGGCGATATTCTGCACGGCGACCTGATCATCAAGGGAGGTGGCGATCCGAAACTGGTGCTGGAAAATTTCTGGCAGTTTTTGCGCCAGATCCGCGCCCGCGGGATTCGCGAAATACGCGGCAACCTGGTGCTCGACCGCAGCCTGTTTGCCGAGCGTCAGCATGATGCGGCGCACTTCGATGGTGAACCGTACAAGCCCTACAATGCCGGCCCGGATGCCCTGTTGCTCAACTATAAAACATTCAATTTTCGCTTCATGCCAGCCCCGGCTTTGGGGCTGGTATCGATGGCGATCGACCCGCCGGTCGCCGGCTATCCGGTGATCGCGCCCAAGCTCGGCATTGGCGACTGCGGTGACTGGCAAAAAAATCTGCTGCTGACGCAAGACAGCAGCGCCGCAGATTTCGCCGGCCTCTATCCAGCTTCCTGCGGCGAAAAAATCTGGACCGTGCATGCCTGGAAAATGACGCAGACCCGCTATGTCGAACTCGTGTTCCGGCGCCTGTGGAGCGAGCTGGGCGGCGTGTTGACCGGCGAGGTGCAAGCCGGCCTGACCCCGCCCGGCGCACCGCTAGTGGCGCAATGGGATTCCGCCAGCCTGGGTGAAATCATCCGGGATATCAATAAAT